>DSAK01000056.1 GCA_011372825.1 Campylobacterota bacterium
CTTGTTTATCTGCTTTGGATTCTAGGTTTACATGTAAAGATTCTATGTCTTGTTTATCTGCTTTGGATTCTAGGTTTACATGTAAAGATTCTATGTCTTGTTTATCTGCTTTGGATTCTAGGTCAATTTTGTCTAGCTCACTTTGTATTTTACAAATCACATTTGCTAATTCTTTTGCGCTATTTGTAGTGGCAATCTTCTCTAGTAGCTGCGATACTGTGTTTTTTAGCACCACCATGTTGCTATCGCTGATATTCATCGCATGACCAGCTTGTACGCTATAGTCTCGGACACAGTGGAATCGTCTGTTGATGTCTGCTTCTAGCTGTGTGATTTTACGGCTTAGCTTATTTATGTTCAATAGCAGATACAGAGCTCTTGTGATTTTTCCAATCACAGGTATTCTAAATACACCAAAAACAATGTGCCTCTTTCTCAAGCCCAGTATTTTGACACCCTTTTCCCTGCCTTCTGGTGAAAAACGCAGTGCACATAGTAGCTCAGTCTTGGTTAGCTTACCACTCCTGAGTATCTCTAGATGGCTAGCAAATCCATGCTCGTCTGGTTCCCTGAGGAGTATCCCTACATATGCATTATACACAAAGTCTCTATCGTGATAATCATTAAAGTCAGAAACCTCATATATCTCTTTTTGAACAAAGGCTCGTTCGTGGTAATCCACCTGTTCTGGTGCGACTACATTAGAAGCTCCAAATGTTGCATTGATATTGTCTATCGAAAGTCTAGCCATATTTGACAGGCTATATTCATCTAGTCCTAGCACCTGTGTGCCTATACTCTTAGCTTCGGCAGACGATGCTATGGCGGCTATAATGGCCACTCTATCTTGTCCACCAGATAGTAATTGCATATTGTGATCTATAGCTTGTGGCTCGGGTGGTCTTTTGAGGATTTTTCTATAGGCTTGCACGATGAATTCTTTGTCATGTGTGCCCATAAAATCACCAATATGATATACCATAGCATCTTCGTTTTCGATATTTGGGTTTTGTGTCTTGCGTCTAGCAACCTCTGCTTTGATGCGTTGCATGATTTCTTCGACACTTAAGTTGGGTATATTTGCGGATATCATTACTCTATGTTTCCCTCGATGGCATCTATGAGTGTTTTTTTAAAGCTATCTAATGCATAGTTGTGCAGATAGTACTCTCTGGCATTTTCTGATAATTGTACTCGGTCGATATCTGTGTTATTTGCTATCTTCTCAAGTGCTTTTGCAAATTCTCTTGAGTTATCATAACAAAACCCAGCTTTAGAGCTATTTATATGTTCTCTTAAAACTTCTGATGCATTGTTTACTATAGCTGGGGCTCCCATCATGAAAGCTTCTAGCAGTACAATACCTAGACTCTCAAAAGCCGATGGATGAACAAAGGCTAGTGCGTTTTTCATAAGCTGAAGCTTATGAACTTCATCCACGAAACCCTTGTGGATGATATCAGGATGATTTGCATGCTTTAGCTCGCCAGAGCCTATAGTATAGAGCTTTAACGTACTTTTATGCTTATCTTTAAACTCTTTAAAATATTTGTAAAGTTCAACTAGACCTTTGTTTTCTTCTAGTCTACCTGCATATATGATGTAGTCTTCATTAGTATTTTTGTCATTGATGGGTATGGTGTCGTATTTATCCTCTAGCCCAAAGCCTATTTGGTGTGATTTTATACGTTCTTTATATATGTAGTTTGTTGCAAATTTTTCTTCTGTTTTTGTCAAAAACAGATGCGTATAATTGCGATATTTTTGAAATATTGGTAGGTATGCAGGTATTTCATCGTGAAATGTCGGAATCAAAAGCGCCTTTTCTCGCTGCGCCACCTGCTGGATACCATAATACGTAGTCGGGTATAAATATGTCATAAAAATAAGCTTTTTATACTTGTATTCGTTCTCTTTAATATATTTTAGCAAAGATAAAGAAAACGGCCCTTCTTTTTGTATCCACTCTTCGCAAAATCCTAGCGGGGTTTGCATAATGTTTTCTCGCACAGATGACTTGTCTGCAAGTTTTGAATACCAGCTACAATTACCATTGATTTCCAGTACTCTATTTAGCTCATGCCAGTAATCATCGCGTTCGATGTCATTTTTGAATCTTATGATATCTATATTTTTGCCTATGCTTTCAGTGCCCTGTTTATAGCTATTTGACCATGTTAGATAATCTTTTGCGCATGTTGTTAGGATATCAATTTTGTATTTTTCTGATAGTGCTTGAGCCATTTGGTATGCGTAACCTTCTGAACCGCCCACTATGTCCACACCGGCTCTTTGTACTACTATAGCTAGCCTGTTCACGCAAGCTCCAGCAGGTTTATAAACTCATTTTCTAGGTTATCTAACGCAAAGCGCTTTAGGTTATTTCGGCCATTAGTAGCTAGATATTCTCTGTATCTCACATTTTTAGATATCACATTTAGGCTTGTGGCTATTTTTCTATGATTAATCTCATTGAATATTACTTGATTCTCGCCTAATGTTGACGCCACCGCACTACGGTCTAAGGCCACTATAGGCAAGTCATGGGCCTGCGCTTCCAATATAGGCACACAAAAACCCTCATGCTCAGAGGTAAGCAAAAAAACATGTGAACATCCGTAGTATGTATGGAGTTGCCTAAAACTAACATTATCTTCGACCGATACGATATCGTGCAAATCATATTGCTCCACCAAAGCCATGACCTCATCATAATATTGCTTTAGATTTTGGTCTATTTTACCAATCATACTGAATCGTATGTTTGAGCCATATAGGGTTTTGTACTCATATGCTACTTCAACGATATGTTTATGCCCTTTGTTTGGAGCAAAACGACCTACAAAAAGTATGTTAATTTTCCCATCGATTAACTCATCTAATAAAGATATGTCGAATGGCTCATTATCAAAATCGCTTATTTTATGAAATGGCGCTATAGTAAAGCATCGCTCTGGATCTGCACCATAGCCAATAAGGTCATCATTATTAAACGATGAATCAGAAATAAATTTGTGAATATTGGCTGATTTTATGATTCTTTTGGTTTGGACTAAACCTTTGCGTGTTGCATCCACAAAAAGTTTGTTATATTTAGCAAAGAACTCTGGTGGAGTTATGTTGTGATACCTAAAATATATTTTGGCTTTCGATTCTATCAATATATCTTCGACTAACTCCCAATAAATACTATGATGAAATATGATTGTATTTTTAGAGTTTTTGCTGTATTTTTTTAGTTTTTCGAGGGTTATAAGCTCAATATTAGCATCGATTAGCAAATCTTCGTTGTAGTATTCTGCGTATATACAGATATCATATTTTGCAGACAAAAGCTCGTATTCATGCATTACGTCATTGCCAACTCCATCATTTTTGTACAAAGATGGTGTTAAGATTATGATTTTCATCTTGATGCATCCATGAGAATCTCAAACTCATCAATATCTAGCTTTTTATTTATATGTTTTTGAGATTCATGGGCGAATTTTTTCATAGCTTGAAGCTCGCTTCCTACATAATTTTCTAATCTATTAAGTCGTCTTAACTGTCGTGAAAGAGTTGCTAAATAATAAAAATGCTTCAATAATGAACCCAAAAAAGGAATGCGAAACAATGTAAACATGGCATATCTTTTTTTAAGCCCTAATATTTTAACAGCTTTTTGCCGCCCCTCTTTTGAGTACCTTATGGCTAGAAGTATCTCGGTCTTTGTCCTAGCCCCACTACGTAGCTGGGTCACATGTTCTTCCAAGCCAGCCTCTTCAGGCTCTCTGCGTAATAGCCCCAAATACAAATTTCTTATAAACTCAGTATCAAAATATCTATTAAAATCCTCTATTATATAAACATCTTTCTGACGAAATTTATCTTCACTATCCATTACAAGATGCAATTTTTTTCTACGAATATATTTTTTAGGATTTTGTTTAATATCCAGACAAGCAACGTTATATTTTTCATCTATTTCATCTAAAATTTGTTTAATCATGCTTGATTGACCGACTGTGTTTTTTGTGCAAAATTGATTATTGGCTCTAATCTACATATTCCAGCGAATACTTTCCCTATATTTCCAGCTACTTCAAAATCACATGCGCCATCAAACCAATGTGAGCAATGACTCAAATGCGTGTCTTCATTATGAACTGCGGCCGTGATACTGTATTTGCCAGGGCCTATGTTTAGTGGCATTTTGAATTCACATATATAGCTAGTTTCTTTATCAAAGTTTATATCCATGTCATGATGATATGTATTTGTTCCGAAGATATCTTGTCCGTATTTATCACGAATCATGATGCCTATAGTCATATTAGCGAGTTTTTCTCGTGATTCTATGTGCATGCGGACTATAGCCAATTCGCCCGAGCTTATAACGTCTGATTTAGAATACTCACCTATGATTTTCACATCCATGATTTCCACATCAAAAGTCCCGAATGAGCTTTTTTCAGGGCTCCTTATATTCATTTTTTGTGCATGGTCATTTAGCTTGGCTATGAGAAAATTATAGCTATTGATAACTTTTTCTGGTTCTGCTATCTTTGCAACCTCTCCGTGATTCAACAACACTACCCTATCGCAAAGCAATTTTAAAGAGTTAAGATCATGAGATACATAGATGATACTCATGTTTTTAGCCTTGCGTTCTCTTAAGGCCCTGGAGCACTTAGCACTAAAATGTGCATCACCCACACTCAGAGCTTCATCAACTATCAGTATCTGCGGTTCTGAAAAAATAGCTATAGAAAACGCCAGCCTCATATTCATGCCAGATGAATAAGTTTTTATGGGTTCGTATATATAATCCCCAAGCTCGCTGAATTCGATAATATCATTGGCTTTTTGCTTGCATTCGGCATGGCTCATACCTATAAGCGTACCATTCATAAAAATATTTTCATATCCTGTAAGCTCAGGATTAAAACCGGTACCTAGCTCAAGCAAGGCCGTCACCCTGCCGTATCTTTTAATCTCACCGCTTGTAGGCTGGACAACGCCAGCGATTTGCTTCAGTATCGTAGACTTGCCCGCACCATTTACCCCTATGATACCCAATGTTTCACCCTCGTAGAGATCAAAGCTGATGTCTTTATTGGCGATGAATTCTTTGTGATATTTTTTTTTAGCAAATAGCTCTTTGAGTCTATCTATGTTGTTGTCATAGATTTTATAAATTTTGGTTATGTTTTTGACTTCTAGAATTTTATTCATCCACACTCCAATAGCCACCAGTTTTAGGCACACCTCTAAATTCTATTTTATTTTCTTCTTTGAGTTGCTTAAGCCATCGTTCAATATTTTTTACAGAAGTGTTTAGCTTTTGAGCAAAGTATGTAGATCTATTATTGGGTTGTGTTTGAACAAGTTTAAATAACTGTTTTACTCCCTCATTTTCTTTCTTTTTAATTTTTTCTTTGTAAAGTGTGACTCTAAAACCATGAACAAATTCTTCGAAAGTAGGCCCTATAACTCCATGAAATTTGCATTCATTTTTTATTCTTTGGATTCCTGAACCATACTTTTCTATGATACCAGCTTCCTTAAAAGCATTGGCAATAGCTCTGTTTCTTATTCGAGAAGAGTAGTTCCCCCTTTGAAGTTTTTCTACTGTAATATCATCATAAAGTTTTCCTGGATTAAAAAATTCTATGCGGTCATCAAATATTTTTATAATAGAATTTCCACTATCACGATAATCTCTATGTACAATCATATTTATAACTACTTCCCTTATAGCTTCAAGAGGATAGTCATATTTCACTGTTCTTTGAGCTTCGCCAGTGATGATAAATTCTGTCATAAGATGTTTTCTGATTCCATCCAATACCAACTCTACTTGATCAAATATATTTGTATTAATATCAATAATATCAATAATAGTGACAGAATCTTTAAATCTACCTATTTGAAGGGATGTGATTGGTGAATTGTTTGAAGTAAAAAGTAAATATGCCTCAAATGTAAGCTTGTCTTCTTTTATAAGTTCATATTTTCTTAAAATTGTCATGGGGTCATCACTGAAACTTTTAGATAAGTTTTTTTCTACTTTTTTAATGAACTTTTCTATATTTTCTTGTGATATATCACTAAAATCATGCCTATCATCAATATGAAAATCCCAACTGCTATTGATGGTTTTTAAATGTTCGTTTGCTATCTCGTCCAACGACATAAGATGATTTGAGTTTTTGATTCGTTTAAAATAACGATTTTTAAAAGCTACAGGCTTCACTAGATGATATCCTTTATGACACTTATCATCTTTTTATATAAATAGCCTGCTACAATAAGGGAGGTTGATGTCATAATAAACATCAGCATAACCTTCTCTATATTTGGGGGCTTTGAGTAAAGAAAAATATCTTGATATATGCTAACAAAAAGATAAAATGGATTGTATTTTAACAAAAAAGGATATCGTTCCTCTATCATGCTAGCCATATAGATTATAGGTGTCATCCAAAACCATAATTGCATCACAATAGGTACAACCTCCCTAAGGTCTCTGAAAAAAGGTGTAAAAAGAGATACTATAACCCCTAGCCCAAATGCAAAAAGTATCTGCAGGAACATCACAGGTATCATCCATAAAAATACCCATGTTATGACATGATCCACAATGATAAGAAACCCTAAAGCCAACGTCATAGAAATAAAAAATAAAAATCCCTCTGTCAGCACAATGCTAAGCTGAAAGGTATACATTGGAACATTGATTTTTTTAATCAAGCCAGACTTTTCAAAAAAGGATCCATTAAGACGCATGATAATAGTACTAAATGTGGTCCATGCCAACAATCCTGGCACCAAATAGATACTATATGCGTAACTATTATCAACTATTTCTAGCTTCATCTTCATAAAATCGGAAAAAATAACCGTATATATAAAAATCATAACCAAAGGCGAGAGTATATACCAGAACTGCCCTAACCCAGTTCCAACATAACGCTCATTAAAATCACGTTTCGCAAAACTAAATGCCAACAAAATATTGTGAATCATTAATACTCTTTAAATTTTACATACTATAGTTGCGAATTCTATCGAATCAAAGATTATATCTTGATAATAGTTGGATTGGGTGTTTGTTTTTGCATTTCAGGTGGGTTCTTCGCTTTGCTCGAAATGACAGTGGGATTTGTCACCCTAAGGTGCAACCGAATGGTCTCTTTCTATCATCTCCATAGCTTTAACGAAGTTTTTTCTAAAATTTTCTACAGAAAATTTCAAAGCACAATCCCTTACATGTAGCGGGTCAAATACCAGATTTTTTGATTCGACCATTTTTATAGCTATCATGATATCTTCGATAGTCTGATTAGCAAACAATACACCACTTTCACCATCTATTACACTTTCTAAAGTGCCACCTTGACTCAAGGCTACCACAGGCGTTCCGCATGCCATTGCCTCTACTGGTACGATTCCAAAATCTTCCAATGCAGCGTATATAAAGGCTCTTGCTTCTTGCATATACTTTATCAAAACTTCTTGTGGCTGATGCCCCAAGAGAGTCACATTAGAACCCGCTATTGTCTTTAAACTCGCAAGCTCTTCGCCATCACCGATGACGATTAGAGGTAGATTAAGTTTATTGAATGCTTCAATGATAAGCTTTGTTTTCTTGTAACCCACTAATCGAGAAGCAGTTAAATAGAAAGGTTTTTTTTGATTACCTATTTGAAACGCATCTGTATTCACAGGCGGGTAGACAACTATCGAATCTCTCTCATAGGTACGTTTTATGCGTTCACTTACAAAATTAGAATTAGATACAAAATAATCCACTCTATCCAAGCTAGCAATATCCCACTTGCGAATCAGCTTCAAAATTAACTTTGTAATGCATTTTTTTAAAAATGGTAAATCTTTTGTATATGTTTCATACATATCCCACGCATATCGAATCGGCGTGTGACAATAGCATACATGTAAAGCATCCTTGTGCGGTTTTATTCCTTTGGCAAAGGCCCAAGAACTGCTAATTATCAAATCATACTCACGAACATTCAGCAAGCCAATAGCCAGAGGCATGAGGGGCAGATAGTATCTAAAATATTTTCTCGCATATGGGAGGTATTGGATAAAGCTTGTTTTTGTTTTTCTGTCGTTTAATATGTTTTCTCTATCTTCTGGAGACAAAAAATCCACCAGCGTAAAAACATCCGCATCAGGATAAAGCACTAGCAATTCATGCAAAACCTTCTCCGCACCCGCATCTGTCACAAGCCAATCATGAACAATAGCAACTCTTTTTGCTTTTTGCATTGATATATCTTTCATTTATCTTGGTCCATTATAGAGTTTCTTCGCTTCGCTCAGAATGACAAAAGGGTGCTCAAAACGACGCAAGACGATGAAAAAATCACTACTCTCTTTCGAAATCATCCTCAACTCGGATGATATCATCCTCACCTAGGTATTCGCCCACTTGCACCTCTATGAGCACGAGGTCCACTTTGCCTGGGTTTTCCAACCGATGCAAAGCCCCCATAGGAATATAAGTAGACTCATTGGACCTTACGAGATTCTCATTTTCACCTACACGAACGATAGCCGTTCCGCTCACCACTATCCAATGCTCACTTCGATGATAGTGTTTTTGCAGGCTAAGTCGCTTGCCGGGCTTTACAACAATTCGCTTTATTTTATATCTATCGCTCTCTTCGAGCACTGTATATGTTCCCCATGGCCTGTGGGCAGTTAAGTGTATGTGATGCAGTTCAGTTTCATTTTCTTTGAGCTTTTTTACTATCTGTTTGACTTTTTGGCTACTGCCTTTCTTGCTCACAAGAAGCGCATCGGGGGTATCCACTACTATCAAGCCTTCCACATCAGCTAGAGCAATAGCCCTATCTGAACTATAGACAAAATTATCTTTAGCATC
>DSAK01000173.1 GCA_011372825.1 Campylobacterota bacterium
AGCAAATTGGTATTTGCTCCACTTGTTGAGTAGTAGCATATATCAGCCCCAAAAACACTCACCACTTTTGCCACTTCTAGCCCGATAGTCCCCAATCCGATAATGCCCCATCGCTTCTTTTTAATCTCGCCAAAAGAGTGGGTAAGATCGGTAAACAAATTTGAAGCACTCCATGCTCCACTCTTGACTGCTTTGTCATAATAATTGAGTTGCTCGAGGAGATAAAAAGCCATTGCAAAAGTGTGTTGCACAACACTAGCAGTTGAGTAGCCACTCACATTTTTCACTTCGATTTGATACTTCTTTGCTGATTGCAAATCGATATTGTTAACCCCTGTTGCAGCTACACAAATGAGTTTAAGATTTTCTGCATGACTCATAATCTCTTCATCAATGACTACTTTATTTGTGATGATGATATCGGCATTTTTGACCCTCTCAAGTCTCTGATTGGGAAGTGTGGTTTGATATATATGGAGTGTTCCAAATTTTTTGATAGGGGTGATATCGATATCAGCCCCTAAGGTTTTTGCATCTAAAAGTACTATGTTCATGGTATCAAGATTTTTTAAGTATCCGTGGCAAAGTTATACCTGTTTGGCTTTGGTATTTCCCTTTGCGGTCACGATAAGTAACCTCACACGGTTCATCACCTTGCAAAAAGAGAACTTGAGCTATCCCCTCATTGGCATAAATTTTCGCTGGCAAAGGTGTGGTATTGGAAATCTCGATTGTGATATGCCCCTCAAATCCAGGTTCAAATGGGGTTACATTGACGATGATGCCACATCTTGCATAAGTACTTTTCCCTAAGCAAATAGCCAAAGTATCAATTGGCATTTTAAAATACTCCACAGTGCGAGCTAATGCAAACGAGTTTGGTGGAACGATACAAACATCACCTTTGAAATCGACAACATTTTTTGCATCAAAATCTTTTGGGTCTATGACTGTAGAGTTGACATTGGTAAAGATCTTAAACTCATCGCTCACCCTTATGTCATATCCATAGCTACTAAGCCCATAACTTACAACCTCATGACCAACTAAATCTTCACAAAATGGACTAATCATCTCCTCATTGAGAGATTTTTCGCGTATCCATGTATCTGACTTCAACCCCATGCAATCCCCTATTCTCTAATCGTTTCTATAGTTGCTCTTGTGCGAAGCTTCTCAAAATAATCCTTCAAGGCACGCTCTTTTTGTTGCTCTCTCCATTGCACTAAAACATTTGGTTTAGCTGTCTCAAAATCTATCGTTTGTGTCCCTTTTTTAGCTTGCACATAATAAAGAACATAGCCATCACCCGCATTAACTGGTGGAGTCAATGAGCCCTCGTTTGTCTCAAGAAGCAACGGTAAAAGCGAAGGGGAGATTTCACTTGGTTTTTTCACTAAAATCTTTGAGGTTACTCCACTAGTTCCTAGTGGATTTTGTAAAAACATTTGCATTTTTTGTTTTGATTTGGCTTTATACTCTACCATGCGGATAGTTTTTGGCAAGCTAAAAAGTGCTATATTGTTGGAATAGAACATCTTAAGCTCGTCATCTGTTGGAGTTGGTATAGATGAAGAGACTTGTTCTTGGAAAAACTTCTGTTTTTTAATTTCATTTTTGATATTTTCACGGTACATCGCCCATGAAACATTTTGCTCTTGGAGGATTTTTTGCATCTGCTCCATAGTTACTTTGTTGTTTGTGGCAATCTCTTTTATCTTTTGATCCACCTCAGTCTCAGTCACGACGATTGCGTTCATAGCACTTTTTTGTAATCTGTCTTGTATCAAGATCTCGATAGCTTGTTCTCTTGAAACTTGCATCCCTTGCTGAACGGCTCTAATTTCAGCAAGTGTAATTGGCTCATTTTCAACTACTATTGCAATTCCATCTGTCATTTTAGCCGATAAAAAAGTGGTAGCAAAAATCACCAAAATAGTTAAGATTTTCTTCATTATTGATTCCTGTATCGGTTGAGTTTAGGTAGCATTATAACATAACTTGCGAAAGCTTAAAGTGACACAAGTTTCAAAATAGAGATATTTATGGTTTTGTCAAGTTTTGTGTTACAATACCCAAAATTTTTCAAAAAGTAGCTAATATATGAAACATCTTATAATCGTTGAATCTCCAGCAAAAGCTAAAACAATAAGTAGTTTTTTGGGAAAAGATTACAAGGTTATTGCCTCAAAAGGGCATATCAGAGATTTACCAAAACATACATTTGGAATTACAATCGATGAAAAAAGTGGCAATTTTGTACCAAAATATACTATCCCAAAAGAGTCAAGCTCCATTGTAAAAGAGTTGAAATCTTTGGCAAAAGAGGCAGAACATCTCTATATCGCAACCGATGAAGATAGAGAAGGTGAAGCGATAGGATACCACATAGCAACAGCTATTGGCAAAGACCCCACAGCATTGCCTAGAATTGTATTTCATGAGATTACAAAAGATGCCATCTTGAATGCTCTTGAAAATCCACGTAAAGTTGATATGCAAAGTGTAGATGCTCAACAAACAAGAAGATTACTTGATAGGATAGTTGGATACAAACTCTCGCCACTTTTGGCTAGCAAGATACAAAAGGGGCTAAGTGCTGGGCGTGTACAAAGCTCTACTTTGAAACTCATCATTGACAAAGAGCGTGAAATTCGCAATTTTAAAAGTGAAGAGTTTTGGACTATCAATGCTGTTTTTGAACCTGGTATAGAAGCAGCTCTTATATCTTATCAAGATACAAAGATAGAGAAACTAACAATTGGCAATGAAACATTAGCAAATACTATCCTAAATGCTTCAAAAGCAGACAAATTCATCGTAGGTGAGATTGAGAAAAAAGAGCGAAAAAGCAAAACACCACCCCCATTTATGACCTCTACACTCCAACAAGCTGCATCAACACAACTAGGATTTTCCCCAAAAAAAACGATGATGCTAGCTCAAAAACTCTATGAAGGGGTTAAGACCGACAAAGGTACTAGTGGAATTATTACCTATATGCGTACTGATAGTCTCAATCTTGCCAAAGAAGCGATACAAAGTGCAAGAGACTACATCGTCACCAATTATGGCGAGAAGTATCTACCTAAAAAACCAAAAGTGTACACTACAAAATCCAAAGGGGCCCAAGAGGCACATGAAGCCATACGCCCAACAATGATAGATTTTCATCCACAAAAAGCAGCTTCTTTTCTAGCTCCTGATGAGCTAAAGCTATACCGTTTGATATACAACCGATTCCTTGCTTGTCAAATGAATGAGGCGATTATTGAGTCTCAAACGATACTTTTTCGTGGTCAACAAACAGTATTTAAAGCAAATGGCAAAAGACTTGTCTTTGATGGTTTTTACAAAGCAACTGGTTACACCGACAAGGACAAACTTCTCCCTCAAATCACACCCAACACACAAGCAACACTACAATCAATCGATGCAAAACAAAATTTCACAGAACCACCTGCTAGATACAGTGAAGCTAGCCTTGTTAAAATGTTAGAATCGCTAGGTATCGGAAGACCTAGTACTTATGCTCCAACAATTAGTATATTAGAAGCTCGTGAGTATATCTCTATCAGAGAAAAAAGAATCCACCCCAATGAGATAGCATTTACTGTCATCGAACTGCTTGAGGTGCACTTTCCTGAGATTGTTGATAGTAGCTTTACTGCTACAATGGAGGAGACTCTTGATAAAATAGCCCAAGGAGAAGAGGATTGGCAACAAGTCCTCAAAGATTTCTATGCCCCTTTTGATGCAAAGATTCAAGCAAGCAAAACAGCTATCAAAAGCCAAAAAGTCTCGATACCAACAGGAGAAAAATGTCCAGAGTGTGGTGGTGAGTTGTTTTTGAAAAAGGGTCGCTTTGGAGAGTTTATAGCATGTGGCAATTTTCCAAAATGCAAATACACAAAAAACAAAAATGATGATACATCAAACCAACAAAATACCCATGAAGCCACATCACAAAGTTGTGAAAAATGTGGCTCACCAATGGTGATAAAAGAGAGTAGAAGAGGAAAATTTTTAGCGTGTTCTGCATACCCAAAATGCAAAAATGCAAAACCTCTAAATCCACCAAAAACACTTGAAGTACCATGCCCTGAATGTGGAGGAACACTATTAGAGAGAAAAGGCAAAAGGGGTGTTTTCTATGGATGTGGCAATTACCCTAAGTGTAAATTTATAGCCAATTTTACTCCTGTAGATCGTAAATGTAGTGCTTGTGGCTATCTCATGGGGCAAAAGATACTCAAATCAAAAACTATCTATGAGTGCTTCAAATGCAAAAACAAAGAGGAAGCTTGATGAAAGTCTTTTTGTGTGCTATTAACAATGTACTAAGTGGTACCTGTAATGAGGATTGTGCATTTTGTACACAAAGTGTAAAATTTCATGCCGATATCCAAAGATACACCTACAAATCAATCGAGCAAATAGTAAGTGAAGCAAAACTTGCAAAAGAGATGGGTGCTTTGGGGTATTGCCTAGTTACTGCGGGCAAGGGGCTTGATGATAAAAAAACAGAATTCATAGCAAAAAGTGCTGTAGCAATCAAAAAAGAGGTTGATGGGCTACATCTCATTGGTTGCAATGGTACTGCAAGTTTAGAACAACTAAAATATCTAAAATCACATGGGATAGATAGCTACAACCACAATCTTGAGACTTCATCAAGCTATTACAACAAGATATGCTCAACCCATACATGGCATGAGCGGTACCAAACTTGCCTCAATGTCAAAAGTGTTGACTTGTCTTTGTGTAGTGGTGGTATATTTGGTATGGGTGAGAGTACTCAAGATAGAGATGAGCTTATAAATGCTATTGTCTTACTTGAGCCTGATTCTATCCCTATAAATTTTTTCCACCCAAACGATGCGCTCCCTATCAAATCAACAAATATAACTCTCAGCGAAGGAGTTGAGATTATCGCTCGCATCCGTAAAATGGCAGGAGATCAAAAGATGTTGATGGCAGCAGGCGGCAGAGAGCTGTTGTTTGGTGGCCATGAGCATAAAATGTTTGAAGCTGGAATCAACTCAATAGTGATAGGAGACTACCTTACAACAAAAGGAGAGGATCCAAATTGTGATAGAAAAATGATAGAAAATCTCGGTTATGAGATTGCTATTATATGCTAAAGACTCATTGGCTTGTTTGAGATGCTGGCTCTAGCTGTTTGAGTTCAAAAAAATCTTTTTGTAACTTTGCATTTTGCACCTGCAGGCTTTTTACTTGACGATTTAACTCGCACTTCTCATTTTGGAGCTTTTTCAATGCCAACAAGGAGTTCTCCCCAAAAAGCAAACCCCCTATATACCAACCAAAAAAGAGTATTGATATAACAATAATTGCAACTACCCTTAAGGATAGCCCCAAGAAAAAATCATTTTTTTGTGATTTAGCTCCCACAAAAAACCTTTAAAATAACTTTTTCCCTAGATATTCGCTATTAGTTAGTTGTGATTCAATCTCAAGCAATCTGTTATATTTGGCAATTCTATCACTTCTAGCTGTTGAACCTGTTTTTATCTCTGCTGTATTTAGCGCTACAGCAAAATCTGCTATAAACGCGTCTTCACTCTCTCCTGAGCGATGGCTCATGACACATTTATATCCTGAGCGTTGTGCTAATCTGACTGTTTGCATAGTTTCACTTACAGTGCCTATCTGATTTGGTTTTATCAAGATTGAATTTGCAATCCCTTTTTCTATCCCTTCACTCAATATAGCAACATTAGTAACAAACAAATCATCGCCAACTAATTGCACCCTATCACCTAATTTATCGGTGAGAATTTTCCAGCCATCCCAATCATCTTCACTCAACCCATCTTCTATCGATACTATAGGATATTTGTCACAAAGTGCTAGATAATAATCGACCAATTCACTACTGCTTAGAGTTCTATTTTCGCTTTTTAGATGATACTGTCCTTTTTCTGTTTCAAGCTCACTACTAGCAACATCAAGGGCAATAGCGATTTGCTCACCTGCTTTGTACCCTGCCTCTTCTATAGCTTGCATGATGATAGCTATAGGCTCTTCATTGTTTTTGAGATTTGGTGCAAAACCTCCCTCATCTCCAACTGCAGTACTCTCACCCATATCGTTGATAATTTTTTTGAGATGGTGATACACCTCTGCACTTGCCCTTAGACCTTCAGCAAAATTTTCAAATCCAAGTGGCATTATCATATACTCTTGAAAATCTACTGAGTTGTTTGCATGGGCTCCACCATTGATGATATTTAACATTGGCACTGGCATTGTCATAGCATTTGCACCACCTAGATATCGATATAGAGGTATATCGAGTGCATTTGCTGCTGCTCTAGCAACTGCCATTGAGACACCCAAAGTTGCATTTGCTCCCAAAGAGGCATAGTTTGGTGTACCATCGAGTGTTTTCATGATACTATCAATCTCCCCTTGATCAAAAGGGCTAAGTCCGATAAGTGCTTCGGCAATAGTGGTATTGACATTTTCACAAGCTTTCAAAACACCTTTGCCCATATATCTACTGCCACCATCACGAAGCTCCAAAGCTTCTCTTTTGCCTGTACTTGCACCACTAGGTACTATAGCACTTGCTTTTATCCCATTGCTTAGATATACCGTTGCTCTTACAGTAGGATTACCCCTGCTATCCATCACCTCATCAGCTACAATATCATCTATATAAATCATCGATTGTCCTTGAAATTTACTAATTTAAAGCGTTTAATTGTAGCCTATTTTATATAAGATGTCGCTAGAGAAGGTGGGGCTAGCTTCTAGCAAAACTCCTCTTTGGCTCTACGCTTTACACTTTTGGGCAACTTACTCTTCAGCTGCAATCTCATTTTCCCCCATAGAGAGCATATCGCTTACACCTAATGCTTCTCTTATCTTATCTTCTATCTCTTTTCTTATGGCTGTATTCTCTTTGAGTGTTTGTTTGGCAGCCTCTTTGCCTTGTCCTAACTTGTGTTCTTTATAGCTAAACCAAGATCCTGCTTTGTCAATGATATCAAGTTTCACACCATAGTCTATAAGCTCACCTTCACTACTTATCCCTTCACCAAACATGATATCAAACTCTGCTTGACGAAATGGAGGTGCGACTTTGTTTTTGACTACTTTTGCTTTTACACGGTTGCCTATCTGCGATTCTCCTTGTTTGAGTGTGGCAATTCTTCTGACATCAATTCTCACCGAAGAGTAAAATTTAAGAGCATTCCCTCCTGTGGTTGTCTCAGGAGAGCCATAGCCCATCATCCCTATTTTCATACGAATTTGATTGATAAAGATTACTGTTGTGTTGGTTTTGTGCATTACTGCTGTTAGTTTTCTAAGTGCTTGGCTCATAAGCCTTGCTTGAAGCCCCATATGGCTATCGCCCATATCACCTTCTATCTCACTTTTTGGGGTAAGCGCAGCAACCGAATCAACCACTATCACACTCACTGCACCACTTCTAGATAAAGTTTCAAGAATATCCAATGCTTGCTCACCAAAATCTGGCTGACTCACAAGAAGGTTTTCTACATCAACACCTAAATTTTTTGCATATAGCACATCAAGAGCATGCTCTGCATCGATAAAAGCACAAATCTTGCCTTCTTTTTGGGCTGAAGCAATTATCTGCAAAGAGAGTGTAGTTTTTCCAGATGATTCAGGTCCATAAATCTCTATAACTCTCCCCTGAGGAACACCGCCAATCCCAAGGGCGATATCTAATCCCAAAGAACCAGTACTTATGGAGGCTATGGGCTCTATCTCCTTGTCTCCTAGACGCATAAGAGTCCCTTTGCCAAATGTTTTATCTATCTGCTTGATAGCCATCTCAAGGGCTTTTTGTTTTTGTGCATCTATTGCCATGCTCATCCTTTATTCTTTTTCTTTATGTCGAAGTAATGATACCATTTTAGACTGTTTCGGACAAGGTATTAAAAAATATTTCAAATTGTCATATTATTCTATTTAACGATACGATAATGAAAGTAGCTTAAAATTTTTGGATATACATTAACTCTATATGCCACAAACCTAAAAAAAGATAGTGAGTGCAAGTGATAATCAGCGTATCATTTTAGAAATTCTGGGTTAAAACTACCTCAAACGCTACGAACTAGAATTAAATGGGAAAAATGGTGCACAATGAGGTATGGATACTTTTCTTTACAAAAAATAACTAAGAATCTTTAACTAAAATGTCAAAAATATTTTTTTATGCAGAGGTTGCAAAGTAACTTGCAACCTCAAAAGATTGATAAAATTTTTGTCAATTCTCAATCTTCGTCAATATATGCATCATTATTTGGGTTATGAGCATCTGCCCAATCATCCATATCTGCATCATTGTTTGGATTATTAATATCCGACCAAAGATCTAATTCTTCTTGGCTCATACTTGAAGTATCCATCTTACTTTCCACCTGTTGAAGAATTTTTTGCAGCTGCACTTTGTGCTCTTGCTGGAAAACTTCCTTTTCCTGTATTCCCACCATTTTTTGCTGTTGCTGATTGTATTCTTGCCGCAGCCGATGGTGTCATTTTTGTTTGTTTTGCCATAATAAGCTCCTTTTGTAAGATTTTCAAACTATAGTTTGAATAAGAAAATTATAAATAAAGATGAGGAAGGAAATTTTCCCTATTGTTGACAATTTTCAAAATAGTTTCCAATGCACTCTGCACACTCACCTAGATCAAATTTATTTTCAAGAAGAGTTACATATCTAGTCAAATCACGATCAATCTTATAAAAAGAAATTGCTCCTCCAAGACTTCTATCTAATAATTTTAGTTGCTCTTTAAATGATCTCTCATCTTCTCCTTTTATGGAAACAATAAACCTCATAAAACTA
>DSAK01000101.1 GCA_011372825.1 Campylobacterota bacterium
CTACTTAGCTCCATCCTTTGGGGTGATTCTTTTTCAAAAGGATACGATGCCCTCACAAAAGGAGATGCCAAATTAGCTATCAAGCATTTTACAAAAGCATGCAATGAGAAACATGCTGGTGCTTGCAATAACCTTGGAGCTTTACATGAAGCTGGTCAAGGTGTCGTAGTCAATGAGTAACAAGCAAGAGTCTTTTACTATTTGGCTTGCCAAAACAACTTAGGTGTCGGATGTTTTAACTTAGGAGTTTTATTTGCACAAGGTAAAGGTGGTACAAAAGATGACTTCAAAGCAGTTGAGTTCTATAAAAAAGCATGCAAAATGGAGATATGAGAGGTTGCAATAATCTAGGATTGATGCGCGAGCTAGGTCAAGGCATTAGACAAGATAACACACAAGCAGCAAATCTCTACAAGCAAGCTTATGATGGAAATCTCACCACATCATGTGTTAATTTAGGGATTTTTTATATGCAAGGCAGAGGGGTAAAAAAGACCCTAAGCAAGCTGCGCTGCTTTTTCAAGATGCGTGCAAACAAAATGATCCAAAAGGGTGCCTGGCTTTGGGAGAACTTTTGAGTGAAAACAAAGAATTTGGGCAAAATCAACTAGAAGCACTCACTTTCTTTGGAAAAGCGTGCGACCTAAAAAATGCAAAAGGGTGTGAAAAATACGCAAAACTCAAACGAAAATTAGGAGCTTAGAGTCTATCAAGTATCTTGTCTAACACCCTAGTGCTTAGTATCCTCTTGAGATACCCCAATAGATATGTTGCTTTTGTGATATAGTATCTTGGTTTTGGGTTTGATGCTTTGATAATCTCATGAACAACTCTTGCAACAGCAATAGCCTCCTGATTGAAAGGGACTCTTTTGCTTTTGCCTTCCAGGCTTAGCAGGTATTGGTCTTTGTAGGTTGAGTTGTCTATGTCAATATTGTTTTGCAATTTAATAAGCGCATTTTTACGAAAATCGCTAGTGATTGGTCCGGTATTGAGAAGTACACAATGGATATCTGATCCCTTTAATTCTAAACGCAAAGTATCACTCAACCCCTCGATAGCATATTTGCTCGCATTATAAGCACCTCTACCTTTTAGTGATACGAGCCCTAATACCGAACTGTGTTGTATAATCTTTCCATACCCTTGTTTTCTCATCACCTTTAAAATCTCTCTTGTGCAACTATGTAGTCCAAACACATTTGTCTCAAACTGCTCCCTTAGTACTTCAGTTGAGATATCCTCTATCATCCCTGGTTGTCCAAAACCGGCATTGTTGAACCATACATCTATTTTCCCCTCTTTTGCCAATACATCTTGTATAACCCTAGAGATATCATTAGTGTCAGTCACATCAAGCTTCATGGCCCTATCAAATCCTAACGATTTAAGCATCATAACATCAGCTTCATTTCTAGCCGTTGGATAGACTATAAGCCCTTTTGATTTGAGATATTTGGCACTCTCAAGCCCAATGCCACTTGAACAACCCGTAATTACGACAACTTCATACAAATTTTTTACCCCTTGTATAGCAAATCAATGAAACCACCAATGCCCCAATAACAGCAAGTAGCATATCTTTGTGTGCATCCCATTCATCACCTTGGGTTCCTAAGTAGTGCATCCCAAGCTCTCCACCAAAATAAGCAGCAGCAGCCCACTCTATAAACTCAAATACAAGAGAAGCAGTAGCCACACTTTGTACAGCAAAAAACCAGCGCCAACCACTACTAATAGATACATTTTTGGTATAAAACTCATAAATTGGATAGACCCACAAAACACCAAAAAGAAAATGTACAAATCTATCAAAATGGTTCCTCTCCCACCCAAAAAATTGGTCAAGTGAAAATCCAAAAATAGACTTAAACCACTCATCATAAGGTACTAATGAATAGGTATAGTGAGCGCCAATTTCATGCAATATCAAGAAAACTACTATCAATATATATGAGATAGTTGATAATCCTAATCTCTTTTTAGTTGCCAACAAAACAATGACTATAAGTACCACAAGTACATTCTCAAGCAACCAATCTCCCCTATCATATGGAGAGAAACTAAAGTATATAAAAATACTCACAAAAAGTACCACAAGGGCGTATAAGAGTTTATCAACTAATTTCATATTAACTAACATCGAGTAAATGTCCTTTGTTTGAGATAAGATATGTCGTGGCATATTGACTAAAAAAATTTAATGCTTCATGGGGATTTATAATCGCATCTTTTTCTCCTATAAAAACCTCTATCTTTATTCCTCTTTGTTTGAGGCTTTGGAGTTTTTCTCCACACCATGTGTAGTATAGTAACTCCTCAAGTTGCTCTTGTTTCCCTTGGCAAATATATGGAGCTAGGTCTATATCGTTATCTTGCGATGAGACATTTTGGATAAATTTTTGTATATATTCATGTTGATTGGTTTTAAAAAATAGCGTTTGTGCCCGCTTGAAGCTCGTTGGCTTATCTTGGAAAAATGCTGGAGATAGGAGCATGAGTCTATCTACCCTATGTTTTGCATTAAGGGCATACTCAAAAGCCTTTATCGCACCATAGCTAAAACCACATACATCAAAGTCATTAGTTGTGATGTATCTAGAAAAAAGTTCTTGTTCGTTTTGAAATAAAAAACCACTAAAATAATTCACGCAAAATCTCTCTTGTCTCTTCTTGGGTGATACTTTCGTTATCCAAAAGATACTTTACAATTTGTCTATGGATTGATTCGAGTTTCTCGATTAAAGAGGTAACTTCAACTTTTGATTTTTGGAGCAATACCTCTTTTTGATTCGCATCAGCAAAAAAAGCATCGTCCATCGCAAATTCATCGATATATTTTGATGCTAGATTTTTGGCCTTGCTTATGTCATCTTTTGCACTTGCAAATTGTTCGTTGTAGTAGTGTTTTGTTGCGACACTTCCTGCTAGGTGTACCTTGATATAGTTTATAAGCTTGGTTCTAGTAAGGAGAGTTTCATCAAACTCTATAAATCTCTCAAAAGCAATGCCTATTTTTACAAACTCTATATCAAACCAAGTGGCAACCAAAGCTTTTGCAGCTTGATAGCATGCTTGTATCTCTCGCTCTTTGTCGTTAAAAACCAAAAACCTTTTTTTTCCAAAGAGAACTTTTTCTTTGACAGCCTCAAAATCTTCTGTATCAACGACACTGCGCCCTTCTCTTAGAGCGTTTAGTGCTGCTTCATTGACAAGTGTCGCTAGTGCTGCGAAGTTAAATCCAACACTCATATGGGCAACTTGTGAGGTGTTTACAGCATGTTTTTTATTTGCAAGATACAACTCAAGGGTCTTTTCTCTCTCTACAAAATCTGGCAATGAGAGATGTATTCGTCTATCAAAACGCCCTGCTCGCAAAAGTGCCTCATCTAGGACATCTATTTTATTGGTTGCCCCTATCACCATAACCCCACTATTTTCTTCAAAACCATCCATCTGAGTTAAGAGCTGATTGAGAGTCGCCTCTCTCTCGTCATTTCTCCCATCTCCTCTACTTTTGCCTACAGCATCTATCTCGTCGATAAATATAATACTAGGTGCATTTTGTTTTGCCTTGCTAAAGAGTTGACTCACCCTTTTGGCACCCATACCAACATATATATGGACAAAAGATGCTCCACTTTGGTAAAAAAATGGCACACCTGCCTCTCCTGCTACAGCTTTTGCAATCATTGTTTTGCCAACACCTGGAGGACCTACTAGTAAAACACCTTTTGGAAGTCTAATACCTAATGAGCGGTACTTTGTAGGATACCTCATAAAATCTATAATCTCCTCTAGCTCTTCTTTTACATCGTTTATACCAGCAATATCACTAAAACGGACATTTGAGGTGATAGGATTGATATCTAGCACTTCAGCCTCTTGCTTTGAGGATCGATTGAGGCTATGAGCTAATATCTTTTGTGGCTTATAGCTATATATGAGCCACAACACAAGAAAAACCAAGATTACAACAAGTGGTAAAACGAGGATCTTCCACGGAGATTGATAGACTTCAACTGGAAAGCTCTCGTATAAATTTTGGTAGTCTAACGCATATTTATATATTTTAAAAATTCCCTCTTCCGTGTAGAGCCTCAGATAATCCCCATCAACACCAACTTTTTTTATAGCCCCTTGAAGATAAAGATTGGTAGCTTGTTCATGAGTGATAATATCTGTTTTGTCTCTTAGTATCGAAAAAAGGAGTAATCCCACCAGGAGTATCGCAAACAAAACAACAAGTTGGAGTTTTGTTGGTTTAAAAAATGGCATATGTTCTCTCATTTGTTACCTCCGCTTGTGGTATCGTTATCCAATTGCCATGCAGATTAATTTGACTTGTAACCTTGATCCGATTGAAATACTGATCTAACCCTTCAAAACAACCATCTTTGCTTTGCTCAATGAGTATTTGTAGGTTTGTGTTGTGTTTTTTACGAAATTCAAAATTTTTTGTCCGTATCAATTCTACAAGTTGAGCGTGGCGAGCTTTTGCGATATCCCCTCTGACTTGTTGCTTCATCGTTGCTGAAGGGGTATTGTCCCGTTTTGAATAGGTAAAAGCATGGATATGAGTAAGCGGCAATCTTTGCACCCCAAGGAGTGCATCTTGCCAAAACTCCTCACTCTCACCAGGGTGACCAACTATAAAATCTGTCCCTAGAGCATACCCTTTTTCAGCTATGCTCCAAAGCAAGTCAAAATCACTTTTGTATCTATTGCGTCGATTCATCACTTTTAGCATATTGTCATTAGTGTGTTGAATTGCGATATGCAAATGTCGCGACATCCAAGGCTCATCTAGAAGTTCGATGAGTTCACTATCAACCTGGATTGGCTCTAAACTCCCTATTCTAATTCTCCTTACTCCACGAATAAGTGACATTTTTTTGAGCAACTTTGCTATAGAGCTGCCCACCTCTTTGCCATAACTGCCTACATTTGTCCCCGTGAGGATAAATTCACCAAAGCCATTACTTGCCAAAGTCTCTATCTGCTTGAGGATGATATTTTCAGGATATGAGCGGGCTTTGCCTCTAACTGTAGGGATAATACAATAAGAACAAGCAAAATCACACCCCTCTTGAATTTTTACAAAAGCCCTGCTCTTGCCTATAAAATCCTCTATGATAGTCGTGTCGATATGCTTTAAGTTACCTATCTCATAAAAAGGTTTGTTTTGTTTGAGTAAAGAGGCTATATTTGCTTTCTCCGAGTGTCCTAAGACGCCAAAAACTTTTGATTCTTTAAGTAGCTCCTTGCCTTTGAGGTGTGCCCCGCATCCTGCTAAAATCACTTTTGCATTTGGGTTTTTGCTCTTGATATTATTGATATAATGGCGAACTGAACTATCTGCTCCATTGGTTACAGTACATGAGTTGACAACTATAACATCACTTTGTAACTCATCGTCTGAGACTTGATACTCACCTAGGTGACGCATCATGATTTGGGTGTCAAACTGGTTTGTTCTGCACCCAAAGGTTTTAAAATATACTTTCATGAATTACCCTCTGGTATCGTTGGAGGCATGGCTGGTTTTCTTGCATCTTTATCTACATATATAGATTGTGTTGGATAAGCTAGAGATATATCACTCTCTTGGTGGATTTGGTCTATAATTTCTGCTGAAATTGTACTACGCAAAGTGAGTGTTGCAAAACTATTGGTATGATACCAAACGCTTATCTTCATTCCATATGGCGATATAAGTGTAAAAATCCGTGGTTCTATATTGGTATTTTTCATATTGTAGTGACTTCTTAGCTTATTGAGTTGTTTTCTTGTGATATCAGTATAACCTTTGGAGTATTTTTTTGCTACCTCTTTTGCTATATTTGCAGCTTTATTAAAATTGGAATCAAAAGTTACGACAAAATCTATCCCGTCCCAAACCGTCTTGAGTCCTTGATGTGCATAATTAGCAACCATATGTGTAAAGATATAGTGATTTGGGATAAATATAACACGCCCTGCTCTTCGATTTATCTCAAGTGTTGTGAGGGTCACGTCTTCAAGGAGGGTCATCCTAAGGAGTGAAATATCGATGATATCCCCTATGTATTCTGCCCCATCATTGACAAACCGCACCCTATCACCTACTCGCACGGCACCCCCTATGATGATAACAAACCAGCCTAAAAAACTCATAAACCAATCACGCATCGCAATAGCAATACCAGCCGAGGCAAAACCTATAATAGTTATTAGATAAGAGACATTTTCTATATATGCAAATAAAAGAGTCAATACAAGCAGTGTCGCAAAAGTTATATTGAGAGCTTTATTGATGATGTAAAATCTCTCTGTATCTGACATATAACGACGCACCAGATACTTGATAAGAACTATCAAAAACAAGAACAAAAGTAGTATTGCTCCGATACCAATAAGCTTTTGTAACTCTTTTTTGATATGACTATTGACTAGCATAGAGGTTTCATCTATTTTTTTGATATAGACATCATGAGTAGTTTTAAAAATATCAAGGAGAGGAACAAATGATTTCAAAGCAGTTGTTGTATTTTGCAATTCTTCGGTATATAATGTGTCGTTTGTATCAAACAAGACAATCTCTTCTAATAGTGCTTGTTTGTCTGTGAGAGTATCGACTAGTTTCTCAAGTGATTTGTATCTTTGGCTATACTCATCTTGATCTGTTTTGAGTTTTCGCAAATAAGAGAGGGCCGAAATGATAGCTATTGGATTGCTAATCACAGGTGGAGCTTCAAGTTCAGTTGGCGCTAATAGTTTACGAAATGGGTCATCTTTGTAGTCTTTGAGAAGCTCAAGTTTGCCCTCTATGGTCTCTTGCTCTTTTTTTAGTCTCTCAAGTTGCTCTTTGGAGCCCCTTCTTTTTTGTAACTCTTTGATTTCTGCCTCTATGAGAGTTTGTTTTTGGGCCAGTTCTTGGTAGGTGTGGTAATTGCTATAGACTTTGTACCATACACTACTTTCGCTCAATTCTTTGTCGATGACTTTTTGACGCTCTAGCAGTACAGAGATATCAAAAGTGTTATTATTGTCTGTTTGTGCAAATGTTGCAAAAGTCAAACAAAACCAAACAAAAAACCAATTTTTCATTTGGTCTCCACGAAACTAGCAAGAGTCTTGATGACCGTATCCTTTGGTATATCATCCCTCATCACATGCCCCCCTATCCCATTTGGAAGGATAAAGGTAATTTTATCATTGGCACTTTTTTTGTCCAAAAAGAAATGGTCATAAAAGGTCTCAACATTCCTTATAGGGTAGTGCGTAGGCAAATCAAAACGCTCCAAAAATGTAACAACTCTTTGTGCCTCTTGTGGCGTGAGCAACCCAAGCTCTTGAGCCAAAGTGTTTGCCATCACCATACCAATAGCGACTGCTTCACCATGTAGATAAGTTGTGTAATTTGTCTCATTTTCAACAACATGCCCAAAAGTGTGTCCATAGTTTAAAACTGCTCTGATACCTGATTCTTTTTCATCTTGATTAACAACGCTTGCTTTTGTTTGAACACTTCTTGCAATCGCTTCTTTAAGGACTTCATCATCGTTTAGATCAGCTTGTTCGAGAAATTGAAAAAAATCTTTATCAAAAGTTATCGCCATTTTTACCATCTCAGCTACACCAGCTGCAAACTCTCTTTTGGGTAATGTTTTTAAAAAAGTAGGGTCTATATAGACTGCTTTTGGTTGATAAAATGCACCTATGAGATTTTTGCCAAAAGCATTATTGACTCCTGTTTTACCGCCTACACTAGCATCGACTTGACTAAGTAGTGTAGTTGGAATTTGGATAAAGTCTATCCCCCTTTGGTATATACTAGCGGCAAAACCTGCCATATCGCCTATCACTCCACCACCAAAGGCGATAACCAAAGATTTGCGATCTAGCTTATAAGTAAACATCTCTTCGAGGATAGCCTCTATTGTCTGAAGTGTCTTGTACTGCTCACCATCAGGGACTGTGATCACTTTAACAAATGGAGCATTTATCTCTTTTAGAAGCTTTTTGATATGCAAAGATGATACAGTTGGATTGGTCACTACGACAACTTTGGTGGAAAAATTCATAGGTGGAAGTTTGCCAAGAATTATATCGTAAGATATCGCAGTAGACGATTCCAAAGTGATTGGTATAGTTGTCATAAAACCCTCAAAAGTGTATTTGATTTGATTGTATCGAAGTTTAGATTAAAACATTTTTATGTATCACTGGCCTCAAACGGTATTAAGAGTTTTGGATGTTTGTGTGTAGTGAGTAAAAAATCTGAAACTTGCATAGAGAAAAGTTGCCATAAAGAATCAGGCTGCAATGTCCCATCAAACGGGGCAATTTGGATGATGTTTTGCATCTTGGAGATTTCACGGATTGGATTTGCTACTTTGTGGTGTATCTCAACTTCTACATCAAACATATCACGCAATGCCTCATAATGCTGGATAGTCATTTTTCTACTCTCAAAATCACCTTCAGGATCAAAATCGCACAACAATAGTTTAAATCCAAGTGATTCAGCGACATCAAATGCTGTAGAGGATATAGACTCCATCTTCTCCTCTTCGTTCATAGCCACCACACACCCTTCTATATTGCCCAAAAGTGTAGCACCAAAAAGATAGACCAATTTTCTAAGCTTATATAAATATTTCATCCGCCCATTTTGCTTAAATGTAGGGACGCTACAAAGACACATTCCTATGTCATATTTGTGAATATCATATTCGACAATCTCCTCCTCTTTTGCTGTGTCTGAGTATGAAATCATCAAAGTTACTTTATCGCTTTTGATA
>DSAK01000166.1 GCA_011372825.1 Campylobacterota bacterium
CGTGATTATACTATATATGAGGGGACAAATAAGCTAAAAGCTAGAAAATCTAGCTCCTATTTAGCGGGTGAGAAGCTGACAATCTGCATCTGCTAGATCACAATTAAACTGACCGTTTTGGAGAGTAAAAACCACATTATTGTTACTACCTGGCATACGGTAGGTGTAAGTTTGATTACCCGAATCGACCCAACAACCTCTCCTACCTCCTTCACAAGCAAGCACTGGACCTTCAAGGACACTTCTACCGGAATCGCTAAAATCTTGGAACACCACCCCTGCTGATGCATTGTTACTTAGCGATGTGATCGCTGTAAAATCGCCTCTTAGTGTACGAAGCTGCCTCTCAGTAGCTAGAGATGTACGGATGGCTCCAACTGTTGCTTTAGCTTTTGCTATCTCGGCATCATCGCGCGTGGCAGCAAATCGTGGGATAGCAATAGAAGCTAGTATCCCGATGACTACTATCACAAACACAAGCTCTATCATCGTAAACGCTGGAGATGATTTCATATAAAGCCTTAGGTAATTACTTTTAAATTATCCCCTGATAACTTAAAAATAACTGCTCCACGAACCCAAGCAAAAGCTTAGGTTGCAAGCTCCTATATAGAGAGCTTATCTTACGATTCTTGAACCACCAAACTGATGTTCACGAACAAGTCCATTATCGTTAGCTATATCTCGAGCTTCTTTTGCCCATGAAGCTACAGATGCTCCATCTGAAACTGTAAGAATTCTATCATCATCATTCCATTCTAACGCAAATACACCTTCACGCTGTACAATTGCACAAGCTGAACTACTATTAACAGCTTGATCTTGACTATCAACGTTAATAGTACTTGCATCTCTTACGGCTGTTGCTAATGCACCTATATCTTTAATACACGTTGAAAGGTCAGCAAGTGCTCTTGAAACTTCTGCATCATCTCTTGTAGCTGCTAGTCTTGGTACAGCAACAGCTGCTAATATCCCTATAATTACAATCACAAAAATCAATTCGATCATTGTAAATCCTCGTCTCATGTTAAACTCCTTGTTGTGTTAAAATTTTAGGAGACTATCTCCATAAATAGACTCCGGTCGAAATAATAGTCAAAAAAAATATAAATGTCAAGAGTTTTTTAAAAAATGTCTATTATTTTATAATCGTTTCATCTATCTGGTGTTCAAAACGCTCCAATTCACTTTGTATCCCTTGGACGATTTGCGCAAGTCTAAGATAGGCTTTGAGCAACTTATCAGGTCTATTGTCGCGATTCAAATAGATATCACAACTTCTCAAATCTTGCTCAATGAAATCTGCAAATGTATCATCAAGTGTCATCTCATAGCGGTGTCCCAAAATCGAAATTGTGATAATTTTGCTCATAGATTTCTCCTATAATGTAGTTTGTTTGAGTATACCATACTTTAGAGGGTTTTTATTTTGGCTATCTCATCTCGCAACCTTGCTGCCTCTTCAAATTCTAGATTTTTTGCAGCTGCTAACATCTGTGCTTTTAGCTTTGCTACTAGCTCTTGGCGTTGTGATTTTGGCATTTTTTCTAGCTTGCTTTTGCTCTCATAAAGTGGTGAAGCATCCTCAAGTTTGAGATTGGTATCAAGTGGGCGAAGTGTTGTTGTGGGAATTATGGAGTGTAACTCATTATAAGCTATTTGCTTTTGGCGCCGCTCAAGGGTTGTTTGTATAGTTTGACGCATCGCTTCTGTAGTTTTGTTGGCATACATCAAAACTCTACCGTTTGCGTTTCTAGCAGCCCTTCCTGCTGTTTGGATAAGTGCGGTGTGTGAACGCAAAAATCCCTCTTTGTCAGCATCCAATATTGCAACCAAACTCACTTCTGGCAAATCAAGCCCTTCACGCAAAAGATTGATCCCTATCAAGACATCAAACTCCCCTAACCGAAGTGAGCGGATGATTTGGTTTCGCTCTATAGCATCAAGGTCTGAGTGCATGTGGCGTGCTTTTAGACCCAAATCGTTGTAATATACTGCCAAATCTTGTGCCATTTTTTTAGTAAGCACTGTGACTAAAACCTTCTCGTTTTTTGCTACCGTTTTTTTAATCTCATCATATAAGTGTTCGACTTGATTTGTGCTAGGGATAACCTCTATAGCTGGGTCTAAAAGCCCGGTTGGACGCACTACTTGATGGGCAATGACAGCAGAATGCTCCACTTCGTAAGACGCGGGGGTCGCAGAGACAAAGAGGTAGTGTGGCGCTTTGTGGATAAACTCATCAAACATCAATGGACGATTATCAAGCGCACTAGGTAGTCTAAACCCATGCTCGACTAACACCTCTTTGCGGCTTCTATCCCCTGCATACATACCTCTAAATTGGGGCAAACTCACATGCGACTCATCTACAATCACCAAATAGTCTTCCCCCATAGCTTCGAAATAATCTTGCAAAGAGTAAGGGGTCTCACCCTCTTTTTTGCCTGTGAGGTGTCTAGCATAATTCTCTATCCCCTTGCACATCCCTGTAGCCTCTAACATCTCGAGATCAAACTCTGTTCGTTGTTTGAGTCTGGAATACTCTACAAGTTTACCTTCTTGTTTGAAGTATGCAAGTCTTTGTTCTAGCTCCTCTTCGATACTCTTTATCGCAAGGGCTAATTTCTCTTTGCCAACGATAAATTGATTTGCTGCATAGAGGGTAAACTCTCTTAGGCTCTCCCCTTTAGCGCCAGTTAGGGGATCAAAAAAATAGAGACTATCTATAGTATTTCCAAAAAACTCCACTCTTAATGCCTCTTCTTCGTGATATGCTGGATAGATATCAATCACATCTCCATTGACCCGAAAATCACCTCTATCAAAATAGTTATCATTTCGCTTGTAACCCATATCGACAAGTCTTAAAAGCAACTCTTTTTGTGGATAATCTTCATCGCAAAAGAGTTTTTGCACTACACTTCTATACTCGTCTGGAGAACCTAAACCATAATTTGCAGAGACTGAAGCTATCACAATGACATCTTTGTGACTAAGCAAACTTGCAGTTGTACTCAATCTAAGCCTCTCTAACTCTTCATTGATGGAGCTATCTTTTTCTATAAATAGATCTTGTCTAGGGATATAAGCTTCTGGCTGATAGTAATCATAGTAGCTGATAAAATACTCTACTCTATTTTCTGGAAAAAAACTCTTAAATTCGCTATAAAGCTGTGCGGCTAGAGTTTTGTTGTGAGTCATTATGAGTGTAGGCATGTTGCACTTTTGTATCACTTGTGCCATGGTGTATGTCTTGCCTGAGCCTGTAACCCCAAGGAGTGTTTGGTACTGATTGCCCTCAAGGATAGATTGGCTCAATGCCTCAATCGCGCTAGGCTGGTCACCTGCTGGCTTGTATGGACTTTTGAGGATAAATCGTGACAACACCTCTCCTTTGGTTTCAATCAATTTTTGGTATTATACCAAAAGAGACAACAAGGAGAGACTATGGAAGTTTTAGAAAGACTCAAAACAAAAATTGAGCACCTACTCACATCTTATAGCGCCATCAAAGAAGAGAACGAAAAGCTCAAAGAGCAGGTAAATAACAGTAGCTTGCTTCATGATGAGATAAGGGCACTCAAAGAGGAGCTTGCCAAAAAAGATGCTGAGATAGAAGCTATCATCCAAAAAGTTGAAGCACTCTTAGCTTAACAACTTAAGTGCAAGCTTTAGTCTACTTTGAAGCCTACACTTTTAGAATCAGACTCAAAATTACCTCCCAATTCTCGTCTGATCTCTTCAATAAAATCACTCAAAGAAAAAACACTTATCTCTCGTACTGCAACCTTGTAGGCTGTGTTTTTTATCACTAGATATATCTGTGCCCCCGTTAGCTCATAAACAGCAAGCTTCTCTATCTCAAACTCATCTTCAAAATCGGCATTTTCAGGTAAAAACATTTGCCAAAGTTGGAGTCTTTGTTTTTTTGATGGTTTTTTAAATTCTATCTTGTAGTCAAATCTTCTAGAAAAAGCTTTGTCTAAATTGCCTAACAAATTGGTCGTTGCTATCAAAATCCCCTCAAATTTCTCTATCTGCTCCAAAAAGATATTTTGCATTTGGTTGTGCATCTTAGCAGCACTGCTCCCATCTCCTTGAATCCTACTACTTAAAAATTGATCAGCCTCATCGAGAAGCAAGATAGGCTCAACTTTTGCTTTTTCACTAAGGAGTTTAAAATCATCAAATATTTTTCGGACATTTTTTTCACTCTCCCCTACATACATTGAGAGTATTTTTGAACAATCAAATGACAAAACAGGCTTTTTGAGTGTTTTTGCTAAGCTAAGTGCGGTCATCGTTTTACCTGTACCTGCGTGACCATAGAAAATAATCTTTGCATCGACCCCTTTGCGTTTCTCTTTGATACCCCATGATTTTAGTTTGGCAAAAACATCTTTGTCCATTTGCCTTACTATAGTATCAAGAGTCTCGCGTGTTTTTGTATGTAGCACCACATCATCTAAGGTGGTTGTTGGCTCTATATATTCAAAAATATCTTGCTCTTTGACCAACATATCAAGTTTAAGCTTCGTAACTTTTTTCTTTTTATTTGGATGGATTATCCGATGGAGTATCTCTTCGTTGATAAAAAACGAACGGCTAATCCCCCCAAACATATTAAGAATCTCATCATAATCTATAATCTCTTCGCTAATAAGCCTTGAGCCCTCTTCTAATAAGGCACGGTTTTTGATCTTGTCGTATTCGTCAAAACTTACCAATCCAATGAGGTTATTCATCTCCCGAAACTGCCCCTCTCCTGCACTATACTCCTCTTTGAGTAGTGCCAAAAAAATTTTTTGTTCTTTATCGTCTAGTTTTTTTTCTGCAAAAAACTCTTCTACTATGATAGGCTCACTAGTTACTTTGAGCCGCTCTTCTATCCGCTTTGTAAGCAAAGAGAGTTTGTTTTGTAATCTCCCGATACCCAAAGAATTGTCCCCATATCCATTTTTTGAAGTTGCAATGAGATGTAAAAGAGTGACCATGTCAAACTGGTCTTGAAGATACTCCAAATGATCCGTGTATGGCTTAACCTCAGGGAGTAAAATCTCCAAAGAGCCTTCCTCAAGGAGGCGAAGCAATGTGACACTAGGCAAAACAGATGCACTTAGAAGTTCGAGCTTAGAGCTTTCGTGGGTTTTTAACTGCCCAAAATTGCTTTGTACTATCCAGCCTAAATCAATCAGATTTTTCACTTTTTCTACATGGAGGATATATCCATACTCTTGGGTGTTAAAACACTCTTGCAAAATCTCAAGTACACTAACCTCTTCTATCCCTCTAGCATAACGACGGCATATGTACTGGAGTATAAAAGTCTCTTCTTGTGAACATTTTAAGTGTTCGTATATGGGTGTTTTAGTCGGGTTTTTAGCACGCAAAAATGTGATAAATTGCTCCAACATGGCTACCTTTTTTTGGTGGAAGTATAGCATAAAAGCTATTTGTATCAACACTACGATATAATGTTAAAAAAACAAAAAAGCAAACAATGAAATATCTCCTAAGACACTTTCAAAAATCAGCCTCTAAAACTATCCTGATTACTAACCCTTATGGTTTGCACTTGCGACCTTGCACGCTTCTAGCTTCATTGGCAAAAAAGTTTCAAACCGATATTGAGATACACCTTGGAGCAAACATAGCAGATGCTAAAAACCTCCACCAACTTTTAGCTCTAAATATCGCATTTGAGGATACTATCACCATAAAGGCATTTGGCAAAGATAGTAAAGAAGTTATCAATCAATTATCATCACTGCTAGAGAATCACCACGACACCCAAGAGACTCCCAAAGAGAGCCCGGTATACAACTATGTAGGTAAGAGCCTAGAGGGCAAGGCAATATCTAGTGGTTTAGCAATCGGAAAGATTTGGCATATACCCTCAGAGGAGTTTACAAATACCTCAACTAAAACCAAAGAGACCTTTGATGAGGCAAAAACAAGAGTCCTTTCGTATCTTTCAAAGAAGAAAAATCCAATATTTCAAGCCCACTATGCACTCATTGAAGCATTACAAGCTACTACATTTGAAAGTTTAGAAGAAGAGATAAATAAGCACATAGCAACACTCAAAAATGGCGCTAATAGTTCAAAAATAGACGACTACCACAATATACTAAGATATTTTCAAGGCACAAAAGAGACTTTTGAAGCTCCAGACCATCCAACAGTTTTAGTAGCATATAAACTTTTGCCAAGCGACATAGAATCGATAGTAAAAAGTTCAATAAAAGGGGTCATAATATCTCATGATATCGCGCCCAATTCCCATGTCTCTCTTTTGCTCCGTAGCCACCAAATCCCTACAGTTTCCCTGTCAAAAGATGAGATAGATAAGCTAACACAAGGGGATATTCTCATCGATGGCTTTAGGGGTGTTGTAGTTACATCTTTGACAAAAGAGGATAGAGAGTTTGTCTCATCTTACTTGCAAAAGGAAAAGTTACAAAACCAAAACGCCTTTGAGAGACGATTTTTACCTGCTACTACAAAAAGTGGTAAAACCATCGATGTAGTAGCAAATATCCACGATTTACAAACCGCAAAAGAGGCAAGAGAGAATGGTGCGACAAAAGTGGGGCTACTTAGAAGTGAATTTATATTCAAACAGCACCAACCCTCATTCAAAGAACAAGTAGAATTTTTTACAGAGATATTTGATCTTTTTGATGAAGTGACTGTACGAACTTTGGATGTGGGTGGTGACAAAGAGTTAGCATACATACAGATACCAAAAGAACAAAACCCTTTTTTAGGTATCAGGGGAATTCGACTACTACAAACCCACCGTGATATTATCTCGACGCAACTTGAAGCGATACTTACCGCATCAAAAGGGAAAAAAATAAAAATTATGTTCCCAATGGTAGCAACACCTCGTGAGTTTATAGAGGCAAAAGAGTTGACAATCAAACTGTGTCAAAAACTCCATATCGACCCAAACAATATCCAATTAGGGATTATGATAGAAATCCCTAGTGTTCTGTTTATGCTGGAACAATTTAATAAGATTGTCGACTTTTACTCTATCGGGACAAACGATTTGCACCAATACCTCTTTGCAGTTGATAGAACACACTCTACCTTCAAAATAGAAGATGAAGAGTTGATATTTGAAGTGATATCAAAGATCACAAAAGAGGCAACAAAGCCTGTGAGCATTTGTGGTGAATTAGCTAGCGATATTGACAAGATTGACAAGCTTCTTTTAACAAATATTGACATTTTAAGTGTGACACCAAAAATGGTTCCACTAATCAAAGAGAGGATAAGAGATGTTTAGTTTTTTACAAAAGATAGGCAAAGCTCTCATGACCCCAATAGCAGTACTTCCAGTAGCAGCAATTTTGCTACGATTGGGCTTTGGCGATATCTTTGATGGTCAAATTGCAACTATCATGAAGAGTGCTGGCGAGATAGTTTTTGCCAATCTAGACCTTCTCTTTGGTATAGGGATAGCATATGGACTTGCCAAAAACAATGACGGCTCTGCTGCGCTTGCTGGAGCATTGGGGGTCTTGATAGCAAAAGCAACCTACGAATCGATTGACAATGAACTGAAGATGGGAATTTTTGTTGGTATCATTATGGGGGTAGTCGCTGGAGTCCTTTATAATAGATACCACACTATCAAGCTTCCTGAATTTTTAGGATTTTTTGGAGGCAAACGATTTGTCCCTATCGTCGTCTCGATTGTTGCTATCTTAGTTGGTATACTAGCTGGATACTTTTGGCAGTATGCCCAAATGGGTATCAACTCCTTTTCTAGCCTTATAGTATCACTTGAAGAGTTAGGCTCATTTTTTTATGGCGTACTAAATCGCCTTTTGATACCTCTAGGGCTTCACCATATCCTCAATAGTGTTTTTTGGTTTCAGCTAGGAGAATACACCACTATCAAAGATGGAGTTGAAGTGGTAGCTCATGGGGACTTGCACCGTTTTTTTGCAGGAGACCCAATTGCTGGAGTATATATGGCAGGATTTTATCCTGTGATGATGTTTGGGCTCCCTGCTATGGCACTAGCCATTTGGCTAAGAGTAGACAAACCTTACCGCAAAAAAGCTGGAGCGATACTTGCTGGTGTTGCGTTTACATCTTTTCTCACTGGCATTACAGAGCCTCTTGAATTCTTATTTCTTTTTGTTGCGCCACTACTTTTTGTCCTTCATGCAATCCTTACTGGAATCTCTTTGGCATTGGCAAATGTTATGGGCATCCATGCTGGCTTTGGGTTTTCTGCTGGTGCGATTGACTATCTTATCAATTACAAACTTGCCACTAAGCCGTATCTTCTTTTGCCACTTGGGTTAGCTATAGGGGTAGTTTATTTTGTCCTATCTTATCTTTTGCTAGGGTGGCTAAAGGTAGATTTCTTTAAAGAAGAGGACTTAAAAAATCAAGTTGAAAATGAAACTGCAAAGTTGTTTATAGATGCATTAGGTAGTAGAGAAAATATCCTTGATATAGACTCTTGTATCACTAGGTTGAGGGTAAAAGTCAAAGACAATACAACGCTTCAAGAAGAGAGATTTAAAAAATTAGGGGCAACTGGGATTATCAAGCCAGATGCCCAATCTATCCA
>DSAK01000163.1 GCA_011372825.1 Campylobacterota bacterium
TCCCCATTGTGGAGCTAAAAATATTGATAGAGATATAAATGCCTCAATCAATATCAGAAACTATGGTATAGGACAACTCGATAATAGAAATACGGCAGGAACTGTCGAAATACAAGCTTGTGGAGTATCCTCTGATGGGGTTGTTGTATATAATACAGCAACTAGTTACGATATGATGAAGCAAGAAGCCCAATCGTCTAAACTTGTTTAGCGGTTGGGTAGTTCACTGAAAGCAATAAGAAAATCTTAAAGACTTTTTTGTGATAAACTATCAAATGAGTTACGTACCAACAATAATCTCAATCAACATAAATAAGGATATATATGACAAAAGAAGAAAAAAAACAACGTATTCAAGAGATCACTGGATTATACCCATGCCCAATATGCCATGGAACAGGTAGTGTCTCCGTTGGCGAAAGAAAAATTGCATACGGGGAAAGTGCTGGAAGAATAGAAATGGATTTAGATATGTGTACTTCATGCGGAGGCAAAGGAACGCTGGAGGATTTGAGTTTTCTTGACAACAAAGAGTAGGCTATACTCTTTGTTTCAATGGGGAGCTATTCAAATAAATAACTCACAGAATCTTTACCTTAACATTGCTGGTTTGTATTTTTTGCTAGCATTTTCTTTAGCTTGTTGTGAAATTCTTGGTCTGATACCCTTAGCGTTGCCCCCCTCTTCTGCCATCTTTCTCAAGTCGAAATTAACTGAAATTTTTGTAGTAAGAACCGCAGTCTTCTCTGGCTTTTCCCCTAATCTATCGATATTCTTATCCCCAGAGATGTGTTCTTTGAAGCCAGGTACTTTTCTTGACCATACCTGAATCAAATCGTCATAATGAGGCATTTGCCGAAGTTCTTCGTTGAATGCTTCATACACCCTTATCATCGACTCTTCAATGGCCTCCCTATTTTTTCTTGCACGTTCTGCACCCAGTGATGTGCTCTGCCCTTGTTTGATATATTTTATTGCGACGTCCTCAAACCCATGCAGGAGTATATTATATACCGTTGATTTGTTTATCAAATCTCTATACTCATCCTCGGTGAGTGCATATTTGGGGTTTTCTTTTATCTTTTTTTCTAGTTCTTCTTTGCCAAGCTTTTTCGCTTCTCTAAAAGCTTCATGCGTTGGTAGGTCCTGTGTCGAATTTGTAAAATACGAAGTGACGTTATAGTAGGGGTTTTTCTTTTTTTCGTAATTATGTATTTCAATAGCCTTATCAACCAGTTGGGGTAAGTATTTGTATGTATCTTTGAACCATGCCCTTCTACTCAAGTCTTTCAAACATCTAACAACATTTTCCTCCTGTTCACTTGCAAATTCTTTTAATTGCTTTTTTTGGTGTTGTATTCTTGCTTTAGCACCTATTTTAAATTCTAACTGCTCCAGGTTTCCTATATTGAGTGCTTCTGTTTTTCCATACCCATATATTAAGGTTTCTATTGCTTTAAGTGAATGTTCATTTTTTTTATCGTCAAGTGAAAATGCAAGTTCTATCAGCTTTTCTTTAACTTCTTTGTCTTGTGTAATAGAAAATATTTGCTTGGGGAATAATTTTACTAGGTTTTCTGCGTGCTTTACCATAAGGTCGCTTTCCTCTAATGTCAAATACTTAAATATGAACATGTCATTAGCTAAAAACAGCTCCCGAAAAGCACTCTCTGGTATGCTATGAGTCTTTGTTATATTGAGTGTCTTTTTCTCTAAATCCCCCCTCATATTAAAAAAACGATTGAGTAAACTTGTTGCAAAATGTTTTGAGAAACTTTTTTTCTCAACATTGTGCTCCATGGATAAAATCTCAACAGCATCTCGAATAAATTCCTCATCATCAAAGCATTCTGGTACAGCAAGGTCAGTATAATTGTCAATAAAGGTTAAAAATTTTTCAGCTTGTTCTCTTTCTTTTTTTGTATATCTTGATCGCTCTATTGTCTTATTAAACCAAAATACTCTTGTTTTTTCATCCATTTTTTTGATGTCCTGGGAAAATATATCGTATCCCTCTTTAAGTCTTTGGGTGGCTTCTTGGTGCTGAAAGTATCGACTCTCTTTTAGTTGCGATTCAAGCCCTTCTAGTTGATTTGAATCTGTTATTTTATCCCCCATGATATAAAATAATTCGTCTTCTCTGATTTCGATTTTTCCGCTGCCTATGCAATTCACACCATTAGCTAGAATTTGTTTAAGAAAACTAAACAGATCTGCCGTAATGTAACCCTCAGGATTTTCACTTTCTAAAATGATGATATTTTTTTTGTCTGCAAAGATAATATTCATAATCCCCGCTCTGAGATTACTCATGTCATCATATATGCCAAGTAGCTTAATGATGTCTTGTTCGATTGGTTTTACTTTGTCCTTCTCTTTTTCAACAACGAAACAGTCCACATTCCCAAAAAGCAACAATTTGTCATCTGTCGTGCGGTATACAATGGGTTTAAACCGATAGGAGGATATAGCATTAATTCTTTTTATTGGACTATTACTTAACATATTTTCTTCTTTTCGTTTTTTCTTTTATTGCATCTTTGGCAAGATCATCGGGAATTTTTTGCATAGTGCTTTCCAATAATTTTACGGTCTCTGAATGTTTGTTCGCTCTAGCCAATCGGAGCGGTTCATCGTCGTTTACATGGATGTTTGCCCCGTTTTCGATGAGGTATTTGACCACATCGATGTGACCGTTTCTTGAAGCCAGACGGAGGGCATAATCATCATCTGCATGGATATCTGCCCCGTTTTCGACAAGGCATTTGATTGTTTTTATGTGTCTTCCCTCTACAGCTAAATCGAGTACATATTTTCGATATTTGCAAGCATTAATATCAGCACCATTTTTAATGAGATATTTAACTAAATCAATCTCACCACGACTTGAGGCCAATCTAAGCATTAGGTCATCATCTGCGTGGATGTCTGCACCATTTTCCACTAAATATTTGACGATGGCGGTGTGCTTTTCAAGCCCAGCCCACACGAGTGCATCATCGTTATCCGCATGGATATCTGCCCCGTTTTTAATAAGGTATTTGACGACGTCAAGATGACCATTTTTTGCGGCTATTTTTAGTGCTTCTTCCCTCAATGCGTGTATATCCGCCCCGTTTTCGATGAGATATTTGACGACGTTAAGATGCCCGTTTTCTGCGGCATATCTAAGTGCGTAGTTGTCATCTACATGAATATCCGCCCCATTTTCTATAAGGCATTTCACGATGCCGAGATGACCATTACTTGCCGCACACCTGAGCGCATCATTATTTTCTGCATGCACATCCGCCCCGTTTTCGATGAGATATTTGACGACGTTAAGATGCCCGTTTTCTGCGGCACAACCGAGTGCATATTTTCGATATTTGCAAGCATTAATATTAGCACCGTTTTCAACGAGGTATTTGACAATTTCAAGATACCCGTTTTCTGCGACCAAGCGGAGTGCATCGTCATTATCCGCATGGATATCTGCCCCGTTTTCTATGAGGAACTTTACAACGTCGAGGTGCCCGCTTCCTGCGGCATATCTAAGTGCGTAGTCGTCATTTGTACGGACATCCACACCATTTTCAAGTAGGTACTTCACGACGTCAAGGTGACCACTGGTTGCCGCCCATCTAAAGGCTAGATCACCGTCTAAGTGAATATCCGCCCCGTTTTCAACGAGGTATTTGACGACGTCAAGGTGACCCCTGCTTGCAGACCAACAGAGCGCAGCATCGGCATTCGCATGAATATCTGCGCCGTTCTCAATTGCATATTTTACTGCCTCCAGGTTGTTGTTTTTGGTGGCTTCAATCAATCTTTCATTCATTGTATTTCCTTGAACTTTCAGTAATTGTAGCTAAATACGTTTTTCAAAAGAAAGAATTAAATGGGTATTTGATCTTTTAGAAATAACCTTTAATGCTTTTTAACAATCCCACAAGAACTGAACTTGTGGGCAGATGTTAGCTAGAGCTTTATTTTTGGAGTGTTTGTTTTGATTTTGAGACTTTGATCATCTAAAGTAGGGGAGTTTAGTTCTTTAGCGTTTTTTTCTTTTTGCGCAGCCTCTTCTAGGAAACGTTCGATCTCTTTATGCCCCATCTCTTTGGCTATACGCAACGGTTCATCGTTGTTTGCGTTGAGGTTTGCACCGTTTTCGATGAGGTATTTGACCATTTTGGCATGTCCATTTTTTGCGGCACGCCTAAGCGGTTCATCGTCGTTTACATGGATGTCTGCGCCGTTTTCAAGGAAGTACTTAGCCATCCCCATGTATCCTTGTGATGCGGCCAAATTTAGCATTATATCCTGTTCTCCCTCGATATTTGCCCCGTTTTCGATGAGATATTTGACGACGTCAAGGTGACCCCTGCTTGCAGACCAACAGAGCGCAGCATCGGCTTTTGCATGGATATCCGCCCCGTTTTCAATGAGGCACTTCACAACGTCAAGATGGCCATTGTATGCGGCATATCCGAGTGCAGCATCATCGACGGCATGAATATCCGCCCCATTTTTGATGAGGTACTTCACGATTTCAAGATACCCGTTTTCTGCGGCATATCTAAGAGCAAACTCGTTATCTTCATGAATATCTGCCCCGTTTTCAGCAAGGTACCTAGTCACTTCAAGTTGCCCGTGTTGTACAGATTGCTTGAACGGCTTGACGCTACCTGCATGAATATCCGCCCCGTTTTCGAGGAGGTATTTGACAACATAAAGGTGTCCTTCTCTAGCAGCCGCCCCAAGTATGTGGTCATTTTCTACATGAATATCCGCCCCGTTTTCGAGGAGGTATTTAACCACATCGATGTGACCATTGATTGCTGCCCACTGGAGTGCGAAGTCATCATTTGCATGAATATTCGCCCCGTTTTCAATGAGGTACTTCACAACGTCAAGGTGACCATTGGTTGCCGCCCAACAGAGGGGATCATCATTATCTGCATGAATATCCGCCCCGTTTTCGAGGAGGTACTTCACAACGTCAAGGTGACCATTGGTTGCCGCCCACCTGAGCACATCATTATTTTCTACATGCACATCCGCCCCGTTTTCAACGAGGTATTTGACGATTTCAAGGTGACCATTGCTTGCGGCCAATCTGAGTGCGATATCATTATCCACATGAACGTCTGCACCGTTTTCAACGAGGTATTTAACGATTTCGATATGGCCTTTTGTCGCAGCAAGTACAAGTGGCTCATCGTCAAGCGTATGAACGTCTGCACCATTTTCTACTAAGAGTTTTGCTATTTCCAAATGCCCATTTCTTGCAGACCACGACAATATAAAATCTTTTTCATAACTGATATCTGCTCCATCCTCAATCGCCGACTTTACTTCCTCTATGTCATTATCTAAAACGCCTTTTATATATTTCTTTGTAGCTGTTTTCATTATACCTCCTTAAACTTTTAGTAAGCAATTGTAGCTAATTGTGTTTTCAAAAAGCAGAAAAAAGTGGAATGTAGTTTTGGCAGTTAAATTTCAATTAGGAATAGCTGGCTAAGAATATGCAGCGTGTAGCTAAGGTGTTTGTGTTGTCTATACTCATCTTTTGTGTTCTTTGTCCATTTTCTTACCAAGAGTCTCTCTTTCCCTGCTTCACCTAAGAGGTTTAAGTTGTTTTGTTTGTCTTGGGAAGCAACACTAACAAAAGATGCACTATTGGCAATCGTAGCAATTGCTACTGATGCTAGAACTATTTTTTTAATCATTTTGGCGTCTCCTTGAAATACATGATATAGTGTTTCTTAAACCTTTCCCAGTAGGGTTTATAATTCTTATTTTTCCCTTGTAGTGCTCTTTTGAGGTTTTTCACGCCTCGATTATAGCACTCTACTCGGTTGGGTGTCGTCTTGAAGTGATGCCGACAATCGTTATATACTATTGCGGCTTTTTCTAGGTTTTTTTCTGGCACAAACATCTCCTCAACCTCATCAAGCGTAAAGTTCCATGTATTGATCTGCATGAGACCAACATCGAAACTGAATTTATATTTTTCGAGCAACCCTATGATTAATATAGCATCCTCATAGTCGTTTGGATAGATTGAAATAAGACTTTTCTTCGAATGATAGGTTTTTCGATCTCCAAACACTACTCTAATATTCAAAGAGCGTAGTTTTGATAATATTTCAGCACTCTCTCTACTTGTCTCTACCGCAATGGCAAGAGGCTCAAAGTTGCTTTCTATGCTTGCGATAGTATAAAGGATCTCTGGTTTAATATTGTAGTTTTTCGCAACTTTTATCATGGCTTCTCCCACCTCTTTTTCGCTAAATGTTTTAGCACTCGCTACGCTTGTGAAGCAGAATAGATGTATCGCAAAAATCGTTGAAAAGAGGTGCTTGATCATTGTTTTACTGTTCCCGTTGCCTTATTGGCTTGCTTGGTTGCGTTATTAGTATTAGCTTTGCGCTCTATTGCTGCATCTTTTTCGTGCTTAATAACTATCTGTTTTGCCTCCTTAACAAAAGGGATATACTCTTTACAGCCAAATTTTTCTACTATAATCATATTAATAAAGAGATAAAACTCTGGCTTTTTTTCTTTGAGATTTGCTATGCCCGTTCCCAATCCGTTTTTGGGGAAAACTATCTGTTTCCCTTTGAGAAAATGTTTCTTGTGTAGAGTATCTAATGCCTCTGCAATAGCTTGTGACTCCTCTTGCTCATGCTCCTTTTTCCCAAAAAATGCCTCCTCTATTTTGCTAGGGAGTCTCCTTGTTGGAATCCCATGTGTGTTTTTAAGATGGCACAAATCACCCCCCTCTTCTGCTTCTTTTTTAATGAGACTATCTTCAAATACAAATATTGTGCCTGGATTTTGTTTTACTATTTCGACTGTCATTTTCTCTATAACTTTTGGTGCAATGAGTTCTATGTTTTCCTTAACCTCTGCTTTAATATATTCTTTTTGCTCCTTTTCTGTGCCTAATATAAAGTCTTCGTCAAGTTCAACTGCGTCTCTAATCTCCTCTGCCAGAATGACACTACTGAGGTAGTCTTGTTTATTTTTAAATACACCAAAGAAAGAGGCTTTCCCGTTTGTAGTAAGTTCCATGAGAAGTATTCGTTCATCACTCCCAAATATTTGACTTTGAGTATCGAAAATTATCCCATCTACAAGAAAATCGACACTTTCTCCTGTATCTGGATCTTTAATCCCTACGTTTTGCCATTTTGATGCCCACTCTGATATCCCAGAATAGGCATATCCTGCCACGGGCACATAGAGTCTTTTACTAAACTCTGCCCCCCTGCTTCTTGTTTTAAAAATTTCTAACAACGCTTTGTATTGAGAGACAGAAACTGGCTTGTTTGTTATGATTTCAGTTTTTTTTCTGAGTGCTTTGAGGTTGTGTCTTTTTGAATATTCCTCCACTAAGTCCTTAACAAGCTTTACTGCTTCTTCTGTGGTTTTTTTGCCTGTTATCTTTATTGTTCCACCACACGCATTAGGGTGCCCACCATAAAATTGCTCTGGTGTATATTTGCTTTTATCTACAATCTCTTGATGATCAAATAGGTAGGCTAGAATATCTTTAACATTATCCCCTCTTGCACTTATTGCGATATCTCCATTTTTTTTGGTGGTAGCGCACAGTGTGGGCATAAGGTTTTGCCCAATACTAATTCTATTGGCAATTAAACCTGAAAGTCTATGTGGCATTTTAGGGTTAAAATAAAATGCGTATCCTCTATCGCTTTCTTGTTTGTGGTTTTTATTGTAATCGGTGAGAAAAACACGAACCATTTCTTTTTTCTTTTTGTTAACCTCAGCAAGGACGGCATCAACTTTCATCCACTGTTCCATATTTGAAGGAGTGATCCACTCAACAATCATATTGAGATTAAAATTTTCATGCCAATCGATACTTTTTAGGGTCTTTGGCTCAAAAACTCCCTTCATCCTTGAGCCGCTGTTCCCTACCGAAATGAGATTAAAGGAGAAAGAGAAAGCACTATCGTCTCCTCTGAGTTTGGAATAAAAAGGAAGTTCACTTTCACTAAAAGCTCCTGCCTCCCTTACGGAGGTAAAGAAACTTCGATTATTTTTATCCCATATAGCCATATCCGAAATAAGTGTTTGTGCGGCGATCCCCTTTAATGCCATCATAAACCTTGGATTACGATACTTCTCTTTGTACCCTGGAAATAAATCGGTTTTAATGAGTGTTCTGTCTATGTTTGAAATAAAATCAAAGACAATTTTTCCCCCACTTGTACCATAGGTAAGCGTGTCTCTCCTTCCAGTATTGGGGTTAATGATGTAGGGTTGCATGTTTTTACTTGGGTGATGATCCAATACCAGTAGTCCACGAAGTCCATTTCTTACTACTTCTGAATCCGAACCGTTATCAACAGTAATGACTAAACTGTTGCCCTCTTGAATCATTTTTTCAAACTCTTTTATAGTTAGACCAAAACCATCTTCTGGATCCGCAATGGTATAGCGAATAAGTTTTGAACCTGCCTCTTCGCCATGTACAATTTTGTACAGTTTCTCTAAATACCTATATAGGATGACGGTTGAACATAGCCCATCATAATCATAGTCCCCAAAAATCATTATTTTTTTCCCATTGATAATATGTTTAAGGA
>DSAK01000021.1 GCA_011372825.1 Campylobacterota bacterium
GAGTTTAGATGCGTTTTATAGCCGTAATGGTGGGGATTGTGCTAATCCTGTTTGGAGGAACCTACTGGGTCTTATTTACAGAATCTGGCAATAAGATGCTCATACCATATATAGAATCTAAAGCTAGTGAAGCTGCTGGAGCACCTGTTCAGATATCAATTTTTCGCTTAACACCAAGTTCTTTGGCTCTTGACGCTACCTATCAAGAGAGTGTACGTGTAAGAACGGAGGGAACTCTTTCACTACTGGCAAAATCTTTTAATTTGGATTATGTGATAGAAGCTGATAGTTTAAAAACTCCACAAATCAATATAGATGAGCCCATTTCACTCAAAGGGAATGCCAAAGGAGATTTGAAAGATATTAATATTAAAGGCACTGGCATGCTCTTTGAGGCACCTGCGAGCTATGATGTACGTTTGCTTGATGGTGTACTAGCAAGAGCTGTTGCGATGGTGGAAAACCTCTCTATTCAAAAGCTACTTGGTTTGGCAAATCAGCCAATCCTTGCATATGGAAGAGGGGATTTGCAAGTAAATATTACAGACAGCAGTGGCTCGCCAGCGGGCACCGCTAAAATACAAGTGCACGATGGTAGTCTGGATGAAAAGGTGATTTTGGATCAGTATGGTGTAGAATTGCCACAAAACGTAACATTTCAAGCAAATTTTGATGCCCAAATGCAAGGTGATGAAGTCAAAGCAAAAGGTGTTATTGATTCAAGTTTGGCAAGATTACTTATAAGCGATGGAGTTTTTCAGACTAATTCACAAGTGTGGCAAGGGGATTTTGAGCTTTTTGCACCAAGCTTAAAAGCATTAGAGGGTCTTGCGGGTATGCCACTTCAAGGAAAAATACTCATAAGCGGCCAAGCCCAAGGGGATACTAAAGGAGTACAAGCAAGGGCCAAAACAGAATCTTTGGGTGGAAAAATAGAGGGGATTTACAAAGGAGATAAGGTTTTTGTCACAGGTGAGAATGTGGCTTTAGAAAAGATACTTTACACTTTAGTGCAACCACCGCTTGCTAGAGGCGAGCTCAACCTTGAAGCTCAGATGGATTCGATTGCAAACAAAAAAGGCACAGTAGTTTTAAATATTCCAAAAGGAGAGTTGCTTGGTGCTGGCATGGAAGAGCTTACGGGTATGAACTGGCCAAAGGTAAGCGGATTTGAATTTAAATCCAATGCTTTATTGAATAAAGAATCGGTTGAGTATGATGCAAACTTAGAGAGTTCACTTGCAAGTATTCGTGATATTAAAGGTACTTTAGATACTGCTACTATGAGCACGCAAACTCCTTTTTCTTTACATGTAGAAGAGCTTTCGAATTTAGCTTTTATTACAGGCAGAGCCCTGCAAGGACCAATGCAAATGAGCGGAATTATAAAACTCACTGATGGAATTCCATTTTTACAAGCAAACACTGAAGTCTTAGGTGGACAAAGTGTTATTACCTATGAAAATGGCGTGGCCTTGGTGGAGGCTAGCGATTTTTCGATGGAGCGATTAAGTGAAGTGGTGGACTTCCCCCATGTGTTTGAAGCAACAGGCAAGGCGAATGCTAAATATGATACTGTGCAAAAGCAGGGTGATTTTTCTTTGCATTTACCTAAAGGGCACTTGCGCCAAAGTGAACTTGTGAATTTAGTGCGCACTTTCACAGGGTTTGATTTGCTCAAAGAAACCTACACGGACTCCAGCCTCAAAGGTGTTATAAAAGACCAAATGGTTGGTTTTGATGTGGCAATGCAAGGAGAAGCGAGTTTTATAAAAATCGACCAAGGTACTTTGGATTTGGATGCACAAAGCATTAATGCTCCCTTTGCGCTTAAGGTTCAAAACAAAGACTTGAGTGGTGTGATAAAAGGAAAAATGAGTGAGCCAAAGATTTCCATAAAAACATCAGATTATATTCAAAAAAAGATAGGTAAAGAGCTGGAAAAATATGTCCCAGAGGGCGCAGGTGGTGCAGTTAAAGAGTTGTTAAAACTATTTTAATCCAATTATAAGGGAGGATGAAATATAATTTCGTCTTCTTTTTAGTGTCAAGGTAGCTCAGCTGGTTAGAGCGCTGGTCTCATAAGCCGGAGGTCGGGAGTTCAAGTCTCCCTCTTGACACCACTTTAAACCCCCATATAATCGAACTTTAAACGACTCTTATTAAAATAAATAAATTATTATTTAACCAAAGTGGCCAAAATAGTGGGCAATTCTAACAATTAGTTTATATATTTGGCTAAAGTACTATATGTAGGTGTTAAGTTATATATGATCGTTGCCGTACTTTTTGCTACATACAATAAATTATTTCGATACTCTTTGAAAGAGTTTTTTTAGTTTGTTTTTAAAATAACAACTTTTATAAACTAATATTTTATAAAAATATATAAATTCAAAACTAATCTCTTGCTTTTGTTTTAAAAAATAGATAAAATATAAATTATGAATTTACAAAATGATATAAAAATAAAACAACTATATCAAATGTTACCAGAGGGGGTTATCGCTCCCGCTTCTTGGCTTGCAGAGCAAGGCTACTCTATGCAGCTGCTTTACCAGTACACCAAAAGCGGTTGGCTCGAAAAAACCTCAAGAGGCTCATACATAAGAGGCGATGCGAAGCCATCTTGGCAGGGAGCTGTTTTAGGCCTTCAAAAACTTAGCCAACAGCCGTTTCACATAGGTGGCATAACATCACTCAATCTTCAAGGCTATGCCCATTATCTTCCACTCAATAACTCGCAAACCATATATTTGTACGGTACTCAGAAACTTCCAGCATGGTTCAAAAACATAGAGCTTGAACAAGAGTTTAATGTAATGAAAAAACCCTGTTTTGAGAAAATAGGTCTCAAAAGCATACCATCAAATATAAAAGATTGGGAGATGGTAGTCTCATCCCCTGAGAGAGCCATGATGGAGCTTCTTTACCAAGTAAAACCTGATGGACTGAGCTTTGAGTTTGCAGCAGAGATATTTGAGGGATTAACAACACTTCGTCCATCTTTACTAAATGAACTTTTAAGCATGTGTGAAAACATAAGGGTAAAACGCCTTTTTCTTTTTTTGACAAGTTACTTTAAGCACCCTTGGGCGAAACATATAAAAAAAGAGGGTTTAGGGCTTGGAACGGGAAGGATGCAGGTCGTAAAAAACGGTGTTTTTGATAATGAGTTTTTAATAACCGTGCCAAAGGAGTACCATGCTAGATAAAAATTCTATCTATTATAAACAAGTACAGCTACTTTTGGAAGTATTGCCTTTTGTTTTAAAAGAGGGGTGCTTTGCCCTCAAAGGTGGCACGGCTATCAATATGTTTGTAAGAGATATGCCAAGACTCTCGGTTGATATAGATCTGATGTATCTAAGAGTAGAAGATCGACAAACCAGCCTTCAAAACATTGCCGAGTCATTTGAAAGAATTGCCCGCTCAATTGAGTTGTCAATGCGAGGTGTAAAAGTACATAGTCTAGATCAACAAGGGGACGGGATACTCTCTAAACTTCAAGTTGAGAAAAACGGTGTTCGCATCAAAATAGAAGTTTCTCCTGTGACTAGGGGAACAGTGAGAGAACCGAGTGTACTTAGTGTGTCGCAAAGGGTGGAAGAGGAGTTTGGTTTTGCAGAGATGAGCGTAGTTCACTTGGACGATTTGTACGCTGGAAAACTGTGTGCGGCACTCGATAGATAACATCCAAGAGATTTTTTTGATGTAAGAGGTCTGCTTGACAATGAGGGAGTCAGCGATACTCTTATGGATGTGTTTATAGTGTACTTGATAAGCAGTAATCAACCTATATCAAAACTATTACAACCAAACTTGATAGATATAAAGAGAATTTACGCTGAACAGTTTGTCGGGATGCCGATAGAGCCAATGCCATTGGAAGTTTTAGAAGCAACCAGAGTAGAGCTAATTAGCACAATTCGTTCTAAACTCACTCAAAATCATCGTGATTTTTTGATAGGTTTTAAAGAGGGACATCCAGACTGGAGCTTGCTTCCTTTTGAAAATATAGAAGAGCTTCCATCTGTAAAGTGGAAAATGCTCAACCTTGAGAAAATGCCAAAAAACAAAAGAGCTGAGGCTGTACAAAAACTAAAAGATACATTGAAAATCTAAAATAAGGAGAAGTAGCAATGGAGCAAAAAGTGCTTAATGCAATGTCAGAAGAGTTTACAAAGATTATGATGATATGGTTATTAACAAAAAGAAAGAACAAATCTTTAAAACAAACTTCATAAATGGTATGGTTCAGCTAGTGTCAGTGAGTAATCATACGGCTATAGAAAAGATCGAGCAAGGGCTTGGTGAGTTTGTAAAAGAACTTAAAAGGCAAGGGTTTTAAAAGTGAAAAAATAACGCTTTTATGCAAGATATGATAATATAAAAAAACAATAATAATTTTAGGTTTGTGGTATGTCAAAGAAAAATTTAACAGAGCGAGATATTTGTACAAAGTATATAACTCCAGCACTCATCGAGTCTGGCTGGAATTTACACTCTCAATTTAGAGAGGAGGTAACATTTTTTACAGATGGTCGTATCTATGTTCACGGTAAAATGGTACGCAGGGGTGAGCAAAAAAGAGCCGACTATATTCTTTACTACAAACCAAACATTCCCATAGCTATCATCGAAGCAAAAGACAACAAACACAGCATCGGTGACGGTATGCAACAGGGGTTGAGCTATGCAGAGATTTTAGATATACCTTTTGTTTACAGTACAAACGGTGACGGCTTTTTAGAGCATGACCCGACTCTGACTCATGGTGTACTTGAAAAAGAGATCTCGCTTAACAATTTTCCATCTCCAGATGAACTTTGGCAAAGATATAAAAAATACAGAGGTATTGAGGAAGATGAAGCAGAAAAAGTCGCACTTTCCCCTTACTACATCGACGATCCAAAAAGAGAACCAAGGTATTATCAAAAAAATGCCATTAACAGAACTATAGAAGCTATTGCTAAAGGACAAAAAAGAATCTTGCTTGTCATGGCAACAGGTACTGGAAAAACTTACACCGCATTTCAGATCATCTACAGACTTTACAAGTCAAGAAAAGCCAAAAGAATACTCTTTCTAGCAGATAGGAACATACTTGTAGATCAAACAAAGATAGGTGACTTTAAACACTTTGGTGACAAGATGACCAAAATTACCAATAGAACTATCGATAAATCTTTTGAGATATATCTTTCTCTTTATCAAGCCATCACGGGCAACAGCGAAGAGAAAAAGATATTTAAAGAGTTTAGCCGTGACTTTTTTGACCTTATCGTTATAGATGAAGCACACCGTGGAAGTGCATCAGAGGACAGTCAGTGGAGAGAGATACTGGAGTATTTTGAAAGTAGCGTGCAAATAGGTCTTACGGCAACTCCAAAAGAGACAAAATATGTGAGCAATATCTCATACTTTGGCGAACCAGTCTATACTTATTCATTAAAACAGGGGATTGATGACGGCTTCTTGGCTCCGTATAAAGTGATCCGATTATCTCTTGATAAAGATGTTGAAGGATGGCGACCATACAACGGACAAACCGATGATAAGGGTGAGGAGATCGAAGACAGAGAGTACAACACAAAAGACTTTGATAGAAATCTAGTTCTTACTCAAAGAACAAACCTTGTTGCAAAAAGGTTACCCAATATCTAAAAGAAAATGACCCTTACATGAAAACTATCGTCTTTTGTGTAGATATAGACCATGCTGAGAGAATGAGACAAGCTCTTGTAAATGCCAACCCTGCTATGGCAAAAGAGAGTAGAAAGTATGTTATGAGAATAACTGGAGACAACGAAGAGGGCAAAAAAGAGCTAGACAACTTCATAGACCCAGAATCTACATACCCAGTCATAGCAACTACATCAAAGCTTATGACAACAGGTGTGGATGCTCAAACGACAGGGCTGATTGTACTAGATAGCAACATCGGTTCTATGACTGAGTTTAAACAGATCATAGGTCGCGGTACTAGGATAAACGAGACTTACGGGAAACTCTACTTTACAATCATGGATTTTAGAAATGTGACTAGACATTTTGCTGATTCAGATTTTGACGGTGATCCAGTACAGATTTATGAGCCAAAAGATGATGACCCGATTACCCCTCCAGAAGAAGAGATTCCAGAAGAGTTTAGTGACACGAAAAATGAGCCAAGTGAACCTTATGGTGAAACTCCTGATGTTTCTATAACAGATGGTGAGGATGGTACCTCAAAACCTACTCGCTACACGGTAAGCGGAGTAAAAGTAAAGGTTCTAAACAAAAGAGTTCAGTACATAGGAGCAGATGGCAAGCTTATAACGGAATCACTTGTGGATTACAGCCGTAAAAATATTAAAAAAGCCTATGCTAGTTTAGATGAGTTTTTACAAGAGTGGAGCACGGCAGAACAAAAAGAAGCGATCATAAAAGCCCTAAGCGATCAAGGTGTGTTTTTTGATGAGCTTGAGAGTGAAGTCGGAAAAGAAGGACTTGACCCATTTGACCTTATATGTCACATAGCATTTGACAGACCAGCACTCACAAGAGCCGAGCGAGCAGGCAAATTAAAACAGAACAGTTATTTTGATAAATACTCAGACAAAGCAAAAGCAGTTATAAACGCACTGTTAGACAAATATACAGAATCAGGCATAGAGAGTATAGAAGACATCGCAGTTCTAAAAGTACCGCCATTTAACGAGTACGGAACTATGACGGAGCTTACAAAACTTTTTGGCGGCGGAAGAGCTGGGTATCAATCGCTCATCAAAGAGATAGAGCAACATTTATATGCATCGTAAACAATTTTAAAAGGAACAAATAAACTATGGCAGATATTTCAAATATCGTAAAATCAATTCAAAACATTATGAGAACAGATACGGGTGTCGATGGTGATGCTCAAAGAATTTCACAGCTTGTGTGGATGCTTTTTTTAAAAGTATTTGATGCAAAAGAGGAAGAGTTTGAACTAGAAAGTGAAAATTATAAATCTCCGATCCCCGAAAAACTTAGATGGAGAAACTGGGCTACTGATGATGAGGGGCTTACGGGTGAAGAGCTAATGCTTTTTATAAACAACGAGCTTTTTCCTACGCTAAAAGAGCTTGACATCACGACATCTAACGCTTACGCTCCGCTTGTAAAAGGGATGTTTGAAGATGCCTACAACTATATGAAGTCTGGAACACTTCTAAGACAAGTGGTAAATAAACTCGAAGAGATACATTTTGACAATCTCTCTGAGAGACACCTCTTCAATGACATGTATGAGCAGATACTAAAAGATCTTCAAAGTGCAGGAAATGCAGGAGAGTACTATACACCTAGAGCCGTGACAGAGTTTATAGTGCAGATGGTTGATCCAAAACTGGGCGAAAAGGTGTTTGACCCTGCATGTGGAACGGGAGGCTTTCTCATAAGCTCCATAAACCACATCATGAAAAGCGATGTAAAAACAGCAGAAGATAAAAAGACACTAGAGCATACTATCCAAGGAATAGAGAAAAAGCAACTCCCATACATGCTGTGTCTTACAAATCTAATACTTCACGATATAGAAACGCCAAATATCAGACATGATAACTCGCTATCTTATCCCCTAAAAGAGATCACTCCAAATGAAAGAGTGGACTGCATCGTGGCAAATCCACCTTTTGGAGGAACGGAAGAGCAAGGGATAGAAAATAACTTCCCTGCAACTTACCGTACAAGAGAAACGGCTGACCTGTTTTTGCTACTCTTTATACAGATGCTAAAGCCAAGAGGAAGGGCTGGGATAGTTTTGCCAGACGGTACACTTTTTGGTGATGGCGTAACAGCTAGGATAAAAGAGAAACTTCTTGAAGAGTGTAACCTACACACCATAGTAAGACTTCCAAACGGGATATTTGCTCCATATACGGACATCAACACAAATCTGCTTTTCTTTACAAAAGGTGAGAGTACAAAAGAGATATGGTACTATGAACAACCACTTCCACAAGGGTATAAAAAATACACCAAAACAAAGCCAGTAAAATTACAAGACTTTAATGAGCTAAAAAGCTGGTGGAATGATAGAGTTGAAAATGAACAGGCTTACAAAGTAGATATAGATACCATCAAAGCAAATAATTTTAACCTCGATGTGAAAAATCCGCATAAAGGTGAAGAAGAGGAAGAGCTTACAACAAGCGAAATCATAGATAAGATCGAAGCTTCGATGAACAAGAGTGTGGAATTACTTGAAGAGATAAGAGGTTTGGCTAATGCGAGAGGTTAAATTAAAAGAAATTTTAACTGAATCAAAAATTATTTCCGACAAACCTAATCCTGATTGCAGGTTAAGAGTTAAGCTGAATGTAGGTGGTGTTGAAAAACGACCAATGCTTAAAGATTCTGGTACTACTAAGTATTATGTAAGAAAAGCAGGACAATTCATTTATGGTCGCCAAAATTTATTTAAAGGAGCATTTGGGGTTGTACCTGCTGAGCTAGATAATTATGAATCAAGTATAGATTTACCTACATTTGATGTATCAGATGAATGTTCAGTTGATTGGATAATATATTTTCTATTAGTTGGAGAAAGGTATAAGCATTTAGA
>DSAK01000080.1 GCA_011372825.1 Campylobacterota bacterium
CATGGCATCCTTTGGTTTTTACTCTAGTTGGATATATACTTTTGGGATTTTTTAGAATTATTTTTGCTATTTTTGCAAAATACTTGTTTCAAAAAAATCCTTATTAAACCTCTAGAGGCTAAATAGACAGTTTATTGTTTGTAGGCGGAAGACAATCTGATGATTGTACTAATAGGAGTGTTTTATAGCTAGTTGAGCATAAAATATCATCTAAGCCAACAACTCCTATCTTAAGCTTTATTGAGAATATTTCTATTTTCTTCGACGGTAGCTAAGGGCTTCGAGTAAATCTGCTTTTGTTATGTTGGTATGCTGCTCTAAGTCAGCGATGGTTCTTGCCACTTTTTTGATGCTCGCAATAGCTCTATGTGATAGAGCAAAACGACTAATTGCATTTTCCATGATTGCTTGTGCCTCTTCGTCTAAAATGCAAAATCTCTCAATCTCATCTTCATCTAGCTTTCCATTGAGCCTCTCTTGGTTTCTTTGTTTTTGTGCTATAAATGCTCGTAAGATTTGTTGGTGCATTTTAGCTGAAGTGGTATTTGAGATATCATCGCTACTAACTTCTTGCATAGTAACAAAGATATCAATCCTATCTAAAAATGGGTCACTTAGACGATTTTGATACCTTTTTATCTCAGCTTCATTGCACCTACAGGGTTTGTTTTTTGCAAGTAGATTTCCACATGGGCAGGGATTCATCGCAGCTACAAACATAATATCTGCTTCATAGGATATCTTGGCATTGACCCTTGCAATATGGACTTTTTTATCTTGTAAAGGCTCTCTTAGAGCTTCAAGAATAGGTTTAGAGAAGTGTGGCAACTCATCAAAAAATAGTATCCCCTTGTGTGCCAAGGCAACCTCTCCGATCTTTGCTTTTTGTGAGCCCCCGCCAAAAATCGAAGCACTTGTTGCTGTATGGTGAGGTGAGCGTATAGGTCTTGAAGCTGTAAAAGATGGCAATATACCATCTAAAAATTGGTGTTTTGCAATGGACAAAATCTCTTTTTCATCAAGTGGAGGGAGGATATCTCTAAGCCGTTTTGCAATCATGCTTTTACCGCATCCTGGACTTCCCTCCATGAGAAAATTATGCATTCCAGCTGATGCAATGAGTGATGCTCTTTTGGCAATATTTTGCCCTTTGACATCTTTGAAATCGTTTTCATATTTAGCTTGCCAATAAAAAATTTTCTCTCCTACAGAGATAGTATCAGCATCATAAGCAAATGAGACCTCTTGAGAATTTAAATCTCCATTTTTGATAGTAGCAATCGCTTCAGCTAGTGTTTCTACTCCTATAAATGCAACTCCAGAAATATAGTTGAGATATTGCAACGCCTCTTTAGGAACAATCGCACGTGAAATGAGCCCTTGTTCTTTGAGTGAGAGTATTAATGGAAATAGCATAGAGCTACTTTTTACCCTTCCATCAAGTCCTAACTCTCCAAACACAAAAAGGCCATCTTGTGAAAACACCTCTTGATTTAATGCTACAAGCAATGCCAATGAGAGATCAAAATGTGTCCCACTCTTTTTGATGTCACTTGGGCTGAGATTAATCGTAATTTTCAAGGGTGGAAAAGTGAAATGATTAGTCAAAAGGGCCGATTTGACCCTCTCTTTTGCCTCTTGGATATCGCTACTTGCAAGCCCAACTACTGTAAATCCAGGAAGCCCTTTGGTGAAAGTCGCCTCCACTTCAATAGCCAGTGCAGTTGCCCCTTCAAGGGTAGCACATGCTAGTCGATTTATAACAGTGGGTTGTGATGGTTCTTCTATAGAGATTTCGTCTTTACTCATGATAAAATTATCGCAAAAATTCTTTGCAGGTTCTATAAATATGTCAAATTGTCATACTTATTGAGTTTTTTGTCTTTTTTTCCACTCTTTTTCAAATTTTTTTCTTTTGAGAATAGAGAGTTTTTCAATAAAAACTTTCCCGTCTAAGTGATCGATCTCATGTTGTATGGCGATAGCTAGGAAGTCATCATCGGTAATTTTGGATATATTGCCATTTCTATCTTGGTAATTTATCTCAACATTTTGAAATCTTTGCACCTCTTCGTATACACCAGGTACACTCAAGCAACCCTCTTGGAATTTAGTACAACCCTCTTGGGAGACAAATATAGGATTGATTATCTCTAGAGTATTTTCTCTTAGCTGCTTGCCATTTTCATCTGGGATATTGATGATAAGTACGCGCAAATCTACCCCAACTTGAATGGCTGCAAGCCCAACCCCTTTTTTTGCTATCATTGTGTCATACATATCATCAAGAAGTGTATGGAGAGATTGGTCAAAATGTTTAACTTCTCTTGAGACCATTTTAAGTCTCTTGTCGGGGTAAATTACTATGTCGCGAACCATAATAAAATCTTTTAGAGGCTTTTTTCCAATACTTTATCAATGATACCATACTCGAGAGCTTCTTTTGAGGACATGAAGTTGTCCCTTTCGGTATCTTGTTCTATTTTTTTTACTGTTTTACCAGTTTGCTTAGCAAGTATGGCGTTGAGGGTGTCTTTGAGGCGTTGAATCTCTTTGGCTTGGATTTGGATATCGGTCGATTGTCCTCGTGCTCCACCTGAAGGTTGGTGGATCATAATTCTAGCATTAGGTAGAGCATATCTCTTTCCTTTTGTTCCACTAGCAAGCAAAAAAGCACCCATAGATGCAGCTTGTCCTATACATATAGTAACGATATCTGGTTTGATATAATTCATAGTATCAAACATGCTAAGTCCACTCGTGACAACTCCACCTGGAGAATTGATATAAAAATATATATCTTTATCAGGGTCTTGTGCTTCAAGGAAGAGAAGTTGCGCTACTATCGATGATGCAACTTGGTCATTGACCTCTCCACTTAGCATTATAATTCTATCTTTGAGAAGCCTTGAGTATATATCGTAACTTCGTTCACCTCTACCAGTTTGTTCGATAACATAGGGTACTACATAGCTCATTGTTGATACCTTTAAAATTATAATTTGATGAAGTGTAACAAATGGGGGCTTTTGTTTGGCTAATTGACTAGAGGATCAATCCTCTAGACCTAGAAGTTTGGAAAATAATTTATCTTCGATAATTCCCATTTTTATAGCAGGCAAGAGATTGTTTTTTTGGTAGTACTCGATAACCGTTTTTGGGTCTTGACCTGACATTAGCGCTTCATAATGGATAGCTTGAGAGACCTCTTGGTCATTGACTGTTATTTGTGCCTCTTTTGCAAGAGCATCTACTATAAATGTAGCTTTTACACTCTCTCTTGCTTCATCTCTGACTTCGTCTCTAAGTGTTTCTACTTTTTGAGGATTTGCTTTGTAATCTTCTAACTCCTCTTTTGACATCTCTCTTGCTTTTTGGTTGATTTTGACATCAATCTCTTGCTCTACAATATTATTTGGTAGTGCAAAATCAAATTTCTCGATAAGTGCCTCAAGAAGTTTTGGTTTTAACTCTTCATTGTATAGTGCTGAGATTTTTTCTCTTTGGAGTTGCTCTTTTGTACGCTCTTTTAACATTTCAACACTTGCACCCTCTACCCCATGAAGTAATTTAGATGCAAGTTCATCATTTAGTTCTGGTGCAACTTTTTCTTGGATTTCATGGAGTTTAACATCAAAAGTTGCCTCTTTTCCAGCGAGATTTTCAGCACCGTACTCTTCAGGGAATGTAACTGTGATAGTTTTACTCTCACCCATGTTCATCCCCACTAATTGCTCTTCAAAACCAGGGATAAATTGACCGGAGCCTAACTTGAGATTGAACTGCTCAGCTTTGCCACCATCAAAAGGAACCCCATCAAGTTTCCCTTCGAAGTCAATTAGTACATTGTCATCATTTTTTGCCCCTCTTTCCTCTTTGATCTTTTCAAAAGGAGCTTGTGCTAGGATGAGTTCTTGAAGCCTTTCGTCTATCTCTTTTTCTTCGATTGTAGGTTTGTCAAATTTTGGAGCGACATCCTCATATCCAGTAGTGTCAAAGATCGGACGCAAAGATATCTCAAGCTCGACTTCTATCCCATCATCAGTTTTTTCATATTTTTTAAAATTTGGTTGACCTATAACACGACTAGGGTCGATTTTCGCCTCTTTACTTCCGGTATCTAGCACTTTTCTAAGGGCCTCTGCCTCTGCATCTTGAGTGAGCTTGTCAAGGTGCATTTTTTTCACCACATGTGCTGGCACTTTCCCTTTTCTGAAGCCAGCTATTTTCATCGATTTTCCAGCATTTGCAGCTAGTTTGTCTATATTTGTTTCTATTTCGCTCTTTTGGATAATTGCAGACATTGCTACATTTGCATCGTCTATATGTTTTGTTGTTACTTTCACGGGTTTCCTTCATGGTCTAATGTTGCGTGATTGTATCGAAAATTTTGTTAAAAAACAGAAAAGAAGCCCTTTGTGTGTATAATTAAGAGAGATGAAGGTTAAGTAGGAGAGATGATGATTTTAGGTGTTTCGGCTTGTTTGCTTGGTGAGAATGTGAGGTTTGATGGTGGACACAAAAAAGATAGCTTTTTGGTAAATTCTTTAGGGAAATATACTCAGTTTGTTAGATTCTGTCCTGAGGCTCTTGGATTTACAACTCCACGTGATTCTATGAGACTTGTAGCAGGCAAAGATGGGCTAAGGGTTGTCAATAACAAAACCACAATTGATGTTACCTCCACACTAAAGCAAGCCTCGTTAAAAGAGTTAGACAGATTAAAACAAAGCCCACTTTGTGGTATAGTATTTAAGTCTAAATCACCTAGTTGTGGTTTTGGAAGTGCGAAGATTTATCTTGAAAATGGATTTGCTCAAGGCAAAGGTGATGGGCTGTTTGTAACAATGTGCAAAGAGCATTTTCCTCTTTTGCCATTAGAGGAGGAGAGTAGACTTCTAGATCCATGGTTGAGAGAAAATTTCGTGATGCAGATATTTGCCTATAGTGCGTTTGAAAAGTTCAAGCAAACAAATCCAACTATGGCACAACTAGTCTCATTTCACCAATCATACAAATTTTTGTTGCACTCAAAAGATGAGTTAAGATATAGAGAGCTTGGGCGGATAGTTGGCAATCACTCAAAAAAAGATTTTAAAGATCTCTTTTGTGAGTATGAACGACTTTTCAAAGAGACAATTGGCATCAAAAGCAGTATCAAAAAGAGCCGTAATGTACTAGAGCATATGTCTGGTTTTTTGAAAAATCTTTTAGATGATGTAGAGAAATCAACACTCCATAGTCATATAGAGGCGTTTGCAAAAGGTTTTGTTCCACTTATAGTGCCACTTGAGAGTATAAAAATGTTTGCTAAGAAGTATGATGTAGAATACCTAAAGGGTCAAGTTTTTTTAGAACCCTATCCTTATGAATTAGCTCTAAGATCAGAGCTAAAAGCATACAAATAGTGTAAAATTATATAAAATTTAGAAAAAGTAACAAATCAAAAAAAGGAGAGTAAATGAAAAAGCTTATATTTTTGGCAATGACACTGTTGTTTGTTGGGTGCAATAAGGGCGATTATCCACCACTACAAACAGTAAAGCAAGTTGACCTTGAAAGATATCTAGGGACTTGGTATGAGATAGCGCGTTATGAACATATGTTTCAAAAAGATTGCAAAGCATCAAAAGCAACTTATGCAAAAAGAGAAGATGGGCGCATTTCGGTTCTAAATGAGTGCCTTACATTTGATGGGAAACTCAAAGATGCAAAAGGGGTAGCAAGGGTAGTTGATAGCCTTACAAATAGTAAACTTGAAGTGAGTTTTTTTGGTCCTATCTGGGGGGATTATTGGATTATTATGCTTGATGAGGAGTATAGCTATGCTGTCATAGGGCACCCAAATAGAAAGTACCTATGGATACTTTCACGAACCCCTAAGCTACCCAAAGATAAGTTAGATTTTATATTGGCTAAATTGGATGATTTTGGTTATACGCAAGAGAAACTTGTGTGGAGTCAACACGACTAGAGTCTATCTTGGTATCTCCAATTTGACACAAGCAATCAAGTAGAGCTATGCAAGGGGTTTGCACAGTTTTAATGCACCCCATAGATACTTTAATGGTGGCTAGAAGAGGCATTAGATTGCCTCTAAAAGTAGTTTGAGATTAGCCTAGAAGAGAGAAAAGATTTGGCACAAACTAACTACTTGTTTGATCGTTTTGCATCTGTTGATATATATCTTCCAAGCACTCTACAAAAGCATCATTATCGTTTGGTGCTTTTGCTACTTTGTATTTTGCTATACCTATCTGATTAGCTAAATGGCGATATTCGATATCAAGCTCACATTCTGTTTCTGAATTGTCTATCGTAAATGCTATAGGAAAAACTATCACATTCTTTCCTTTAAATTCATGGAGTTTATCGTCCATATAGGGTCGTATCCACTCTAGAGGCCCTAGTCGTGATTGGTATGCTAAGTGTGTATTAGCAAAATTAAGCCCCTCAAGAAGCAGCCCTTTTCTAGCTCGAAAAAGTGTTTGCCTGATATGCTTTTGATACAAATCACCCTTTTCGATAATCTTTTTTGGAAGTCCATGGGCAGAAAATATAACCTCATAATCACTAGCCTCATCCTCGCCAAGAGCCTCTTTTATCCTTTGGACAATCGATTGAATATAAAGTGGATGGGTCGGGTAGCTATCGATACTTTTGATTTTTTTCTCAACCCCAACTTTTTTTGCTTCATCAAAGAGATCATCAAAACTTGAGAGTGTTGTAGTCGAAGAGTGGTGAGGATAGAGTGGTATAGCATATATCTCCTCATATTGGGTGAGTTTTTGGGCGATATCTTTGGTAAATGGTGGCGTATAACGCATCACCATAAACACATCAGCATCAACTTTTTTTTGAAGTTTGTCGATGAGTTTTTGTGTGTACGCTACTAGCGGAGATTTGCCACCTAACAAAGCGTAATTAGCTTGAGACTCTTTGAGTCTTTTTGCTATGATAATCTTTGATACAAGCCATCTTATGGGCTTAGGGGCGGCTATTATCCTCTTGTCGTTGAACATGTTGTGTAAAAAGAGCTTCACCTCTTTTAGATTATTTGGGCCCCCCATATTGAGTAGTAAAATTGCTTTTTTCATTTATCGCCTTTTAAGTATAGTATTTAGAGCGCTTTTGATATCTGGATATTTAAACTCAAATCCAGCCTCAAGGAGAGCTTTTGGATAAACTTCTTTTGAGTCTGTAAGTACGCTAGAGCCCTCACCAAAGAGGATTTTTAAAGCAAAAACAGGTAGGGGAAATATAGTTGGCCTACACAATACCCCTCCTAATGTTTTTGTAAATTCATAGTTTGTTACGGGGTGTGGGGATGATGCATTGAATATGCCTTCAACTCTTTTCTCAAAAAGAAATTCATAGATACCCAAAAGGTCATCAAGTGCTATCCAGCTAGTGATCATTTTGCCATCGCCGATTATCCCACCTAGCCCTAATTTAAATGGTGGTAACATCTGCTTCAGTGCCCCTCCATGTTTATCTAGCACCACACCAAAACGGAGAATTGTAGTTGGTTTGTTGCAATTGAGTGCTTCTGCCTCCCAATCTGCTGCCATTTTTCCTAAGAAATCTTTGCCTAGATTTTGGCACGACTCATCGCAGGGGGTACCGTTTGGATAGATACCAACAGCAGAGGTTGAAATGAAGTACTTTACATCGCTTTGGTTGATAGCATTTACGAGTGTTTTAGTAGTTTCTATGCGACTTTTGCGCAAGATTTGCTTGTATCTTTTGTCCCATCTTTTGATGATAGGGGCACCTGCTAGATTGATGACCACATCAACACCTTCTAGTTTTTCAACGATACGTTCAACTGAGTCGTCTCTATGGATATGGATAAATTCATTGGAGGCAAACTTTTTTTGAATAGCACTGCCTACAAAACCACTTGCACCAGTTAATGCTATTTTCATGGCAAATCCTTTTTGATTTCTATTATACCGCTAAAAATTTATTTTTTGTAGTTTTATTGTTTTTGGACTTAAACTAACAAATAAAAGAGATATTAGTACTAAAATACTATATTATTTTAACAACAAAATGATGATATCAAACATACAAACAACAGATGATATGATACCAGCAAAGCATTATTAGAAGCAGCATTGATGGTTGAAATAAAAAGATTTCAAATCGGTCTTGACAAAGGGGGAGATTATAA
>DSAK01000030.1 GCA_011372825.1 Campylobacterota bacterium
CATATCGCTGGTGATCTCTTTCAGGACATTGTGCTAAGAACAGTGGACAATCGGTACAGCGTTTTTGAGAATAGTCTAACTATTTATGGCTACTCTGAAGATGACGATTGTGTCTACTTACGCCCCAATAAGGGAAATGCGCTCTACTGTGTTGAGCTTGCACAAAAAGGAAACCTCCCTGAAACTTTAGATATATTTGAAAAGCTTGTAGAGAGCTATGGGTATGAGGATAATGCAAGATGCGTACTCTTCTATACAAAAAATCCCGTTATTCTTGATGACAGTCATGATAATTTTTGCACCAAGCAAAGTATTTATTTGTTTAGTTATTCAAAGCCTATGGTGGAAGAAATTGCGGAGATACTAAACAGTAGAATCAAAAATTATCAAGAAATAATCTCGGCACTCTTTGATGTGGGGCTCGTTAATACTTACTACAATGACAGGGATTCCTTTAAACTTAAATCCTATATAGATACCCATAACTACCACCAAGATCAAATGGCGTATCTCTTTAGAAGTATTTTTGCAGAAGGCATCTATAAAGCCGTATCGGACACTGAAAACTATGTGGGCGGGAATAAAGAGAGGAGTTTTAAAGTATACCAAGGGATTGGATACACTGCTGCTTTTGGTCAATCAAAGCCCGACATCATCAAATGCTTTTCGGAGGACTGGAGAGGCTATATTGCCTTTAATATTGATTTTAGCCGTGATCGAGTAAAGCGATCAATTCGCACCTGGAGAGATGCGGCTAGAACATTCGAAACAGACAGAGATATTAAAGAGGGTTACCAGGAGTTTGATTCAAACATCTTTCCTACAGAAAACTCAAAGTATATAGTCTCAAACATCTTGGCGGTTATTGACAACAAATATGCACTTAAAAGAATCTCAAATCATATCAATGTATCTTTTTTTGAAAAAACCGTATTTACCAAAAACCTCATCTACAAAACACCGATAGAAAGCAGAGATACATCGTTAGATTTTCTTTCACATGTAAGTGATGCAAATAGATACATCAAGGCTATTCATAAGGACAAAGATATAGTCACACCTAAAAGTCGTGATATTTATGGCTCTGACATTTCTGGTAACTATATTACTTACTCCTTTTCAGAGTCCAACTCTCCACACTGGACAGTGATTGCTCCTACCCGTTCTGGAAAAACATTCTTTGTTATGAAAATGATTTCTCAAACAATAGGAGCAAACATCGTCCCAAATCCAGAGTACAATATGAAAGGATATGAGCAGATAGGCAAAGATGGCTTTGAGATACCCAAAGCTATGATAGAAAGCTGTACAAAATTAGGCAAGAATAGGGTGGTGCAATTTGATATTGGGCAATCTGCCTATAAATGGGTGAGAGAACTAAAAAAAAGATACCCAAAAGAAGTGCTTGTTTTTGAGGATAACATTAACGAGCTTCGCTTTGGGCTTACTGATATTCGCTGGAACAAAGAGTCCAACTCACCTGATCAAGAAGATATGACTTTTTCCCTAGCGGTCATCTCACTCATTTTAGAAATGGGGGGAGGGGAGCCATTAGTTGCAAGTGAAAAAACACAGATAATCGAAGCGTTTTCAACCTTATACCAAGAGAAGAGCTATGAAGGTTTGTCTCTTCGTAAGCTCAAACAGATAGGAGGATATCAAGAAGTATTAGCTGGGATTAAGGAGCATTTTGGGGATTTGGATGAATTAACCATGCTTTCAGACATCAAAGGTCTTGAAAGAGTATATCCTTTTTTATGTGTGCCCCTATTAGAAGATATCAAAGTGTATCTCACCATGAAATCTAATAACTATTTGACGAAAGATATGGAGAGAGAGGCAGCACTTTCTGCATCAAGTAAAATAAGTACCATCCAAAGCTCTCCTATATTCGGGTATTACTCAAAGGCGGACATCAAAGATTCATACTACTTTTATATGGAGCTCGAAACAATAAAATCGCTAGGTGAAAATGTGTTTATTCCTGTATTTATCCTTATCTTTCAAAAGTTATACAGAAGAGATGTTAAAAAGGCACAGTATTTTAAAAACAGAGGGAAAACGCCTCCAAAAATCTTCTATATCATAGAAGAAGCACATAACTTCCGCAAAAAAAGCTTAGAATCCTTATTTGATGTCGCACTTCGTGAGGCCGCACGCTACAACATACATTGCGGCTTCATTACACAGTCTGCCTATGATTACAATCCTTCACTGCTCTATAATGTAGGCACCAAAATAGTACTTCCTTCCGATAAGCCTGATGAGCAGGCTAACGAACTTATATCCTACTGGTCATCGGGGGTTAAAGGAGCAGAAATGTTACCAGAGGAAAAGAAATATATTGCTTTTTTTAAAGACTATAATAAAAAATACACAGCATTTTTAAAATATGGTGGGGGTGTAATTACACTAAAGCCACCAGTAAGCGAGGAAGACGCATGGATATTCAACTCAAATCCAGTCCAGCTGGATTCAGAAACTTAAAAAAGGTGCTGTTTTTTGTTTTTTTGGTTTTATTTGCCCAGTGTGTAGAGGCTAAAGATTGGCTAAAAGAAGCATATATAGACGCAACTGGATATACCCATTCGCAGCTCTCAAGAGAAAGAGCAGAAGATACCCAATTTGCTACTGTTGATCCCTTTTGTTGCTGCAGTAGTAAAATTTTAGAAATCTTCAAAGAAGATACTCGCACCATTTCAGAAAAGCTAAATCCAGCAACCGATAAATTTATTGCATCTTTGTCTGCGATCAAAGAGAGCAATGAGCTTATAAGAGAAAAAATAAAAAATCTTAAACAGATTAATGGGATGTTATCTTTCTCCGACACAGGAGAATATCAAGCGTCATTGGAAACCCCTGAAGGATTTTCAGAGCTCCCAGGATGCGTACCGATCGATTTTAATAGTCCCGAAGACAGAGCAACCTACCTAGAAATTATCGACAAAATGGAAGCGGGGGGAAGTTACACAAGAGAAGGCGAAAGAAGTAGTGCCTATGGGCGTTATCAATTTATGCCCGATACTGCGGCAGAATACTGTACCCGTGTTCCTGCTGGGATGGAGTGTTGTGATGATGCGTGGAAGTCGAGTCCACAGTGTCAAGATGAAATGTTCCTCTCATTTACCGCAGACAATATTGCAAGTGCCACACCAAGTACCCCAATTAATAGCTGCACAATCTACCTAATGCACCAGCAAGGGGTAAGCGGGTTCAACTGGATAATGGGGGGGGATAACCCATATAGTTCATTTGAGAAACTGCAACTTGTAGTAGAAAAAAACGTAGATAGCCATACGTGGGAAACTGCGGAAGCTAGTGGACAAACTGCGACAGAGGAGGGGTTAAGACAAATAATGCGTGAATACTGGGGGAAAAAGTTTGGTGGAGATATTACGGCTGATGTGGGTGATAAGGCTGAATCTATTGAAGCTTTTACAGAGGGAGTGCACCATTTATCAGAAGAGGTTGATGCAATGAGAGAAGCTAGAAGACAGATGTTGAGAAAGGGAATATTGCTAGAAATAAAAAAAGAAAATTGGGACATAGAAGTGATAAAAAATGCTTACGACCTTAAGAACTCCTCGAAGCAAATACAAATTCAAAAAATAACTAAATAAAGGGAATATTTATGGAAAAGAAACAATTTTTAGTCACTATTAACAAAGAGACACCTAGGCAATTTCGTGTAGAGTTTAATACTGAGTATTTTGATGGAATAAATCTTGTGAAAAGTGGACAGATTAAAGATTATCAAAATATCGACGTCTATCTTTTTCTGTCGTATTTTAATGCAATGGGGTTTGATATGATGAACACCCTTAGAATATTATTCTATCTTATTGCGCAAAAATATCCCAAAAAAGATTTTGAAACAATACTTAAGGGCATTGCAAAAAAAATAGAGCATCAAAACGAGAAGGTTATTAGAACAAAGCCTTTAAGTGTTTATGGAGAATGGATCAATAGTTTTGAGTATGGAGGTCAAAATTTTATTTCGCTCTCTTCTTTTTTCTTTGATAGAATGAAAGAAGTCTATAGGAATGAGTTATCTGGTGAAGATTTTTCTGCACTACAAGATTTTTTCTCGAGGGCTATGGAGTATAGAATCAATACATCAAATGAAGAAGAAAGAGAGGGTGGTTTATTAGATCAAGCTTCTTCAAAAACATTGGGGGAATTAGACCCTAAGGTTTTGGCTAGATTAGTAAATATAACGCCGCTTGGTATAATAGCGTCACAAAGCAACAACCTGTATAAAAAGTCGCAAGAGCTAGAGTTATTTTCTAGAAATCCAGCAAAAGAATCAAAAGCCGAAAAAGAACAAATGAAATTAGATAAAATAGCTTTTATAGAGTTGGGGGTTTTGGCTTATGTTGGGTATTCCCCTAAAATAAAAGAACGCATCATCAAGAAAATTGAAAACAAGAACTTCTCTGGAGAAATCGAGATGACGTTTAAAAATAAATAGGGGTATTAGATTTTGAAAAAAATATTCATACTACCAATCTTTCTTTTGACCTACTCCTTCTCTTTTTACGGTTGCATCACATATACGTGCGATGGCAGCATCAGGTATGCAATGAAAAAAGAAAGAGATGTAATTAGGACAAGAATTAATGATATGATTCATACATTGAGCAAAATAACGAAAGAAACAGAGATTAACAACCATCTTATGGTCAAAGAATCACTCGAACTGCTGCGACTCAGACAGAGGTATAGAATACGACTCAAAGACTCAATGCAGCAAACCTATAACCTCGATACCCTCACACACACAATTGACGCGGGAGCATCGCTCCAAACAGTTATTAATCAGATACACTCTACTAAAATCGGAGGAAGAGAATAGTGATAAAAGTAAATTCCACAACAAGAGTATCGTCCCCAAAAAACGGTGTTTATGGCATTCATACGCTTATGCTTCTGTGTTCATTGTTTATTTCAGTATGTCATGCAGACATAGACAATACTGGAATGATCCAGACAAATCAAGAGGATTATATTTTAAAGACTAGAAACACTGGAGGGGTCATACAAATCTCAGGTGAAGGAAACAATACAGAAGATAGAAAAGGCACAATAAAAGACAATCTATTGGATAGTGTTATCTACACTGACGTTCTAAGAAAAACCACAAATAAAAAACCTTATCTACAGGGCTCAGAATTAGCTCACGCTAAACCATTTGGTGCTGACATGGCAACCCCTGCTACAGATTTAGCAAATGAAGCTGGAAAACTTGAGCAAGAAAGATTAGCAAGACTCGCAGCTGAAAGCGACAAAGCCAAAGAAACCCCATCTTATTTTGGGGGAGGTTATTGTAGGATGAGAACCCCAGTAAACATTTCAAAATCAAGTGAGTTTTCTGTGTTGTCATGCCTAATTAATCTAGGACAAAATCAGTACAGAAGGGCAGAAGTATTTGCTGGCGTATATCCTGATTACGAAAGAGAAATATTAATTGCACTACCGATTTACGCCACCTTTGAAAGTGGTGCAAGGGTACACGTCAGTGGAGTTGTCCTCAATGAAAATAAAAGTTCTTTTGATATAGCAGATTATGTAGATAATAGAAGAATCCGCCAACTTGTAGGCGAAGCGGGTCTAGCGACAAATGATATTGCATACAGATATGCTTCTGCGTATATGAGTGCACTTCAAGAAAGCAAAATCAAAGAGGATATTGAATATGTCTCAACAGTTGATCCAAACACGGGGCTTACAATTCCAGTTCCTGTGGCTACAAGAAATGTTGAACCACCCAAAACAGCAGACTATTTTGCAGCAGCTGGGGTGGAACTCGTTTCAAAACTATTTTCTATCGGTACAAAAGAGTACATGGTGAGTGCGGATCCTCTGTTTAAGGCCTATGGAGGGAAAAGGGTATGGATCGAGGGGATATTCGAAGCCGACAATAAAGGTATTTCAGAGGAGTTTGGGCGAATTAATTCAAAACAAATCCAAAACGTTGACAACAATAATAGAGATTGGATAAGAAGAAGAGATAGTATTATCAATCAATACAATAACCAAACAGGGATACACCTAGATAATACGCTTAGACAAAAAAGATAATAGGACGCATAGTGATAATAATTTCCAGAATAACCCCGCCACCAAAGTCTGAGGATAATAATGCAAAGCAAAACAAAATTAGAGAAGTGATTGCCAACAACTTTCCTACTGAACTTATGTCTCACTCTGTTGCGGTTATTGTAAACCAAGAGTATGGATATAGGCAAGAGGAGGGAGATGACTATTGTGATTTAAAGATAGATGACCTCCATGCGGAGGCAAAAGAGGCAATACTCTCTAGCATTGGGCAAGAGGAGGTGCTCTCTTTTTTAAGTCGCTATCAATTGCATGTTCAATCTATAGTAAACGAAACCACGGGCATAAAAAATAAAACAAGGGTGGGAGAAATACTCTATTACGGCTTTTCCTATATTGTACGCATCAATGCACAAATCGAGCCTGATGAAGATGGGGTAGAGCCTACTGACGAGGAGTTGTTGCGCTCATATTGTTCGCCACTAATACCACTAGATGACACATTTATAGAAAGTATCAGATCAGGGAAATTGCCCAAAGAGATCAAGCAATACCTTGAAGATATTTTGCTTTTTAGAAAAAGTGTCGTTTATGGGGAGGATAGCTATTTGAGTGATATTTCTTATGACGAACTTGTGAATAATTATTTTAGCAAAGCGGAGAGGGAAATATTGGAGCTAAGCAATGAATAGCAAGAGTGGGTTTAGTAGCAATGGGGTGATTGGACACGATAAAGCAGGCGAGAGGCTGCAATTTTTTTTCATAAGAGAATCTATTGCTATCGCCTCTTTGTTTTACCATGCGCCACTCTTTTTGACCTCTGACGAACTGGATACTTTAAAACGTTCAAACGCTATCTTATATTCATACTACCTAAAATACCCTGAAGATGTAGAGGGATTTTGGCTGGTTGAAAGCTTGGGAAGATATCTAGGAAAAGAGCTTGAAAAAAGCAGAAAAATAGAAGATCTACACAAAGAATTAAATATTACACATATACCAATGCCCATATTTATCACTGCATCACATCAGAAGAAAATTCGCAATGCTATACTCGATTTAGTATCACACTATTCAGAGAAGCAGGTTTCGATCTTGCTTTCTTCTTTTGATACCTTAACTAAAATACTTAAACGCATGGAACAAAGAGTTTACTACAACCTTCTTCAATATTTTAATGAAAATCGTGAAAAACAGGAAGAAAAAAGGAATATTGCACTAAGTGAGTATAGGCAAATACTTCTGTATCTCAAGAAATTAGAAAACAGAGAATATATGTTAAATTTGTCACGCCAACTGAAAGGAACGGCGGCGATTAAGGAGATCGCTAAAAGACTTTACCCTCTTAGAGAAAATGATGAGGTGAAGTTTGACAATAAAGCAGCTCAATCCTTTCTTAGTAATTATGAATATAACGAAAAATCACTGATTTGGGGATACGAGAGACAAGAAAAAACCAATACAAATATACAAGCAAATGTACACGAAAAGAAGGTTTCAAGTCGGCTCTATGCCCCTGTCGGGTTTGGTGAAATCCGTCTTGATTCAGAAGAGGATATTGTCACAACCACACTAAGCGACTTCTATTTGCATTATGTCACGACAATTAATAACCCTGATGATGAGAGTTTAGAAAATAGCAAAAAGATCATTCCATACCTCTTTTTCTTCAAATACCACAAACAAAACAAAATGAGAATTTCACAAGAGCTAGACAATTGTAAGAGCAGAGAAAGGCTATTAATGATCTATTCTCTTACTGAAAGAGAAGATGAAGCGAACAAAACAAGGCGAATGAAATCTTTTATAGAAACCGCTGAGCTTAATGCAAAATACATTGCTGGAATGGTTAGGACGGAATTTTTAGAGCGTATCAATCAATTATTTAAAAATGAGTCATTTTTACAAACAGAAGCAAAGGAACAGTTGCTTTATATTATGGCAACTTTAAGAGTCTTAATAAGAGAAAAAAAAGACCAAATTCTCATAATAAGAGACC
>DSAK01000097.1 GCA_011372825.1 Campylobacterota bacterium
AAGTGATAGAAAAACATCGATTTCATATTTGCAACGAAAGCTTCAGATAGGATATAATCGCTCTGCAAATATCATAGAGCAGCTTGAGGCAAATGGAGTGCTTAGCCCACCTAACAATAAAGGCAATAGAGAAATTTTACTATAAACAAACTAATCAAAAGGATTTTAAATGGGATATTTTAGTAATGCAGAAGTTGGTGATAAGGTTTATGGTCTTATCTTTGGTAAAGGAAAAATAGTTGAGATTTTTCCAGATAGTTTCTACTCTTTAATGGTTGAATTTAAAAATGGCTATGAAGTTCCATATACCCAAGATGGTATTCCAGGATGGGGAAATTTCAAAAAACAAACCCTCTTTTTTAGAGAAGATGTTGATTTGTTTAAAGAAGATTTTTCACCAGTAGAAAAAGTTCTTGACCCTAAAAAAATTATCAAGTTACGCGAAAAAAAGAAACTAGAAGTGAGATTACCTTCTGGTATTTGGGCAAGTATCAAGCAAGCCGATCCTGAGTATGTAGAGAAAATACTCAAAAAAGAACAATATCACCTGTTTAGAAAGAAACAAGAGAAATAATCTCTATACATGCGACAAAGTATTGTCACATTTTGTTACAAATCCTTTGTTAAAATAATACATTTATCTCTCTTTTATCATCTTTTGTCTGATTTCTTGTTACTATAAACCCAACCAATTAACTAATCATCATAGGGAGATTTTATGGGACTTATCCAAGACTACAAGCAACACACTCAAGAGAGATCGACACTAGGTGTGCCACCTTTGGCACTTAATGCAAAACAAACAGCAGAGCTTGTTGAGATTCTCAAGTCTGACTCAAGCCAAGACTCTTCGTATGCAATGGATATATTTGAAAATAATATCAACGGTGGTGTTGATGATTCAGCTTATATAAAAGCAGCTTTTCTAAATGATATCGTTCAAGGTAAAGTAAAGGCAAAATCTATTGACCCTATTAAAGCATGTGAGATTTTAGGGAAAATGGGTGGAGGATACAATGTTGGTCCACTTATAGAAGCACTTAAGCTAGATGAAAAAATAGCTGATTGTGCGGCACAACAGCTTAAAAATACTATCCTTATATATGGCTCTTTTGAAGATGTAAAAGAGCTTATGGATTGTGGTAATCAAAAAGCAAAAGAGGTTATCGAATCATGGGCAAATGGTGAATGGTTTACTAATCGACCAGAACTTGCTAGTGAGATAAAACTCACAGTTTATAAAGTACCAGGTGAAACTAACACTGATGATTTAAGTCCAGCAAGTGAAGCTTTTACTAGAGCTGATATCCCTCTGCATGCAAATTCTATGCTCCAATCTCGTATGGAAAAGCCACTTGAGATAATGGCGAAACTCAAAGAAAAAGGCAATCCGCTTGCTTATGTTGGAGATGTAGTTGGTACAGGAAGTAGTAGAAAATCAGGCATCAACTCAGTACAGTGGCATATCGGTAAAGATATCCCAGGTATACCAAACAAAAGAACAGGGGGAGTTGTGATAGGTGGTATTATCGCTCCAATCTTCTTTAATACAGCAGAAGATAGTGGATGTTTGCCTATACAAGCACCAACTGATAACCTTGAGACAGGTGATGAGATAGTTGTCAAACCATATAATGGCATCATTGAAAAAGATGGCAAAGTTGTAAGTACATTTAAACTCTCTCCAAACACTTTACCAGACGAGATGAGAGCAGGGGGGAGAATCCCACTTATCATTGGTAAAGGACTCACTGCAAAAGCAAGAGAAGCGTTAAAACTCGGTGCTTCAACACTATTTGCAGTTCCAGAGCAGCCAGCTGATAGTGGTAGTGGCTATACGCTAGCTCAAAAAATGGTAGGTCGTGCATGTGGCATGGATGGTGTAAGGCCTGGTATGTATGTAGAGCCAATTGCCACAACTGTTGGTAGTCAAGATACAACAGGGCCAATGACAAGAGATGAGATAAAAGAGCTTGCTGCACTAAGTTTCGGTGCTGATATGGTGATGCAATCATTTTGTCATACAGCGGCATATCCAAAGCCAGCTGACATTGAATTGCAACACACACTACCAGAGTTTTGGACAAGTCGTCAGGGTGTAATCCTCCGTCCAGGTGACGGTGTAATCCATTCATGGCTTAACCGTCTTTGTTTGCCAGATACCGTAGGGACTGGTGGAGATAGTCATACAAGATTCCCTATAGGTATATCTTTTCCAGCAGGAAGTGGTCTTGTCGCTTTTGCAGGAGTTACGGGGATGATGCCATTAACGATGCCTGAGTCTGTTTTGGTAAGATTCAAAGGTGAAATGCAGCCTGGTATCACCTTGAGAGATTTAGTCAATGCCATCCCATATTATGCTATAAAAGCTGGACTTTTGACTGTAGAGAAAAAAGGGAAGAAAAATATCTTTAATGGAAGAATTTTAGAGATAGAAGGTCTTGAGACCTTGAAGTGCGAACAAGCATTTGAGCTAAGTGATGCTTCTGCTGAGAGAAGTGCAGCTGCTTGTACTGTCAAACTTAACAAAGAGCCTGTTGCTGAGTACCTAAGCTCAAATATTGCTCTTATCGAAGAGATGATCAAGCAAGGTTATCAAGATGCAAAAACGCTTCAAAGACGCGCAGATAAAATGAAAGAGTGGTTAGAAAATCCAACTCTTTTAGAAGCAGACAAAGATGCACAGTACGCAGCGGTAATTGAAATAGATCTCAATGAAGTAAAAGAGCCAATCCTTGCTTGTCCAAATGATCCAGATGATGTTGCAACATTGAGTGAAATTTTGGCAGACGAGAAACGACCAAAAGAGATACAAGAGGTGTTTGTAGGGAGTTGTATGACCAATATTGGTCTCTTTAGGGCATTGGGCGAAGTACTCAGAGGTGAAGGTGCAGTCAAAACAAAACTATGGGTAGTGCCACCTACAAAAATGGATGAAAAAACTCTAATCGAAGAGGGTTATTATGCTATATTTGGAACTGCTGGAGCGAGAACAGAGATACCGGGTTGTTCATTGTGTATGGGGAATCAAGCACAAGCAACACGAGGCAACACAGTCTTTAGTACAAGCACAAGAAATTTTGACAATCGTTTAGGAAAAGATACAAAAGTCTATCTCGGTTCAGCAGAAGTGGCAGCAGTTGCAGCACTCTTAGGCAAGATACCTTCAAAAGAGGAGTATATAGAGATAGTAACTAAAAAAATAGCTCCAGAGAAGCAAGATGAGGTTTATAAATACCTCAATTTTCACGAAGTAACAAACGAAGAGCTCCAAGAGATGGTTCGCTAAGAGGAGCTTTGCTCCCCTTTTAAATACTGAGTGGATATAGCTAGCTACCAATATGTTTTAGTGTGTTGAGTGCATCGCGATAAATTGGCTCATCAATATATCCATAATTTTCGCTCATAAAACCATTGATATTATTTTTGCTTGATGCTTCAAAAAGTCGCTTGATTGCAAATGCTCTATTTCGTTCATCTTCAGATATCCCAAAAATTTCATTTGCTATTGTCACTTGTTTAGGTCCAAGGCAAGCTTTGCTCTCAAATCCCATTTTTTGTTCTTTTTTACACCATGCTCTAAATGATTCAGTGTCGTTGTACTGTTGAAACATAAAAGATATGGGGTGCAAATTGGCACTTTTTGTATCAATTAGAAATTTTGCCATGATATATTCGACAGTAGGATTATCAAGCTGTATAAGATTGTGAGGTAATCCCATAGAGGAGAGTAAGTCAAGAAGACCCAAATTTACAGTGGTTATTTGTTCATCTAATTTAAGCTCTTCTAACATCAAAAAAGACTCTTTCGTCTCTATCGTAAGATGTAGCTCTTTTGTTTTGTTTATCAAACTAAGGGCCTCTTTTATTTCCTTTTTTGAAGTTATCTTCGGGAGTCTAAATCCATCAAAACCAAAGTCATTTAAAAAAGCTATCTCCTCTTTGCCACCTTTATAAAAAGGGTTTGTTCTCACAACGATAAAACTAGATGAAAATTCTAGATTGGATAAAAAAAGGGCGATATTGTATAGAGCCTCTTTTTTTCTTGAAGGGGCTATGGCGTCTTCGAGATTGAGTGTGATCATATCAGCTTGAAGTGCATCTATTGAATTGATGTGTTTTAGCTCAAGTGGGTTGATCATCATATTGGAGCGTCTTCTTTTGTGGAGACACGGTTTTTTTTGTGTTGTCCCAAAATGTAGTGGTATATTTTCTAGTGGAGTTGATGTAATCCAATCTGTCTCTTCAAATATCATGTTTTCTCTTTGATTCTTAGGATATGGTCAGATAGTGATAGTATAATATACAAAAACTAAAAGGTGTGTTGTGCGAATTTTGATAATATTTTTTTTAATCGTCGCTTTTCTTGATGCAAGAGATACAATCAAGGGAAAAAAATCTAGTGCTGTGTTAGCATTGACTTGGCATGAGGCTTTTTGTGCTACACATAAAAAATATACCGAATGTCAACCAAAATGGTTTTTTTGGTATCCCAAAAATGGATTTGTTTTGCATGGATTGTGGCCACAGCCTAAAAATAATCTCTATTGTGGTGTTTCTAAAAAAGATATTGGTAGAGATAAAAACAGACAATGGCATCTGCTCCCTGAGCCTCACATCTCAAAGGATTTGATGAAAAATTTAAGTGAGGTAATGCCTAGCGTTGAAGCAAATCTTCATAGGCATCAATGGATAAAACATGGAGTTTGCTATGGGAAAGATGCGGAAGTTTATTTTCGCGATTCAATTAATTTAGCCAATGAATTTCGCAATAGTTTGGTCGCAAAAAAATTTGATTCTAAAAGAGGTGAACTAGTCACTATCAAAGAGGTGGGTGATTGGATGGATGAAGCGTTTGGATACGGAGCAAGGCATAGGGTAAATATGATCTGCAAAAATGGCTTTGTGAGCGAAATTAGACTCCATCTCAATAGTACAAGTTATGGTTTGCATGATGGTTTACGCAATACGGGCAAAGTTATCAAAAGTAGTTGCAAAAAAGGGAGGATTCAAAAAGGTGGATTTGGATGGAATTAGGGGAGGTTTTGTCGCTTTTAGAGGAAAAAAATGTTTTTTTAACAGGAGGTGCTGGAGTTGGCAAAAGTTTTTTAACAAATGAGATAATTTCACATTATCGATCAGAGCGTAAATCTGTCGTTGCATTAGGTTCAACTGGAGTTAGTGCTGTTGGGATAGGGGGAAGTACAATTCACAGCTTTTTTTGCTTTGGTATAAGTGAAGATTTTGAAGCCCTATCCTCACTAGACAAGAAAAACAAGTCCCGACTCAAAGAGTTAAAAAAGATACTTGAAGTTACAGATTTGATTGTAATTGATGAGATATCGATGGTAAGTACTACGCTCTTTGATATGATAGTGTATAGGTTAGAATCGATGGATTATCAGGGGAGGATACTTCTTGTAGGGGATTTTTATCAATTGCCTCCTATCCAAAAAAGCAACAATGAAAGTTTGTTTGGAGATTTACTCTTTGCTTTTGAGAGTGTAGCATGGAGAGGGCTTAATCTGCATGTTCTAGAGTTAACAAAGATGCACCGGACAAATGATGAGTATTTTGCATATATTTTAAATAAAATTCGAAAAGGGATTTGTGATGATGAAGTTGTAAATCTCCTCAGTCACTTTCGAAACAACAGCTTCTCTTTGAAGTATGAGCCAACATATCTTTTTGGGCGTAATGCTGAAGTTGAACAAACAAACCGACGAAAATTAGCTGCTATCAAAGGAGAGGAGGTGTGTTTTACACCTGAGATTGTATTTGGGACAAAAGTACACGAAAGTAGACTAGCTTCATGGAAAAAAAATCTCCCAATCAATGAATACCTTATATTGAAAGTGGGTGCACCCGTACTTTTTACAGTAAACAAATGGGGGAAATTTGCCAATGGGGAGCGTGGAGTAGTTAGAGAGATTGGTGAGAATTTTGTTATAGTTGAAAAAGAGAATGAATACATAAAAGTAGAGCCTCATCCTTTTGATTTGACTGAAATTGCTATAGATAAAGAGGGAAGACTAAAGAGTGTGACACTAGCTACACTTTCTCAACTCCCGATTAAGTTAGCTTATGCGGTGACAATACATAAATCCCAAGGGATGAGCATAGACGGTCTCATATGTGATGTAAATCATATCTTTGCAACAAGTCAATTTTATGTAGCTATTTCTAGAGCTGTTGATCCAAAACATTTGCAAATTATATACAATAATCACGATTTTGAAAATTACCTACAAAAGATTATCCGAGTCGATTCAAGAGTACATCAATATTATGAGGCGATTAAGCATCTATAACTATATCGATGTTTTTTGCAAGATTAATGGAGACATTAGTGTCAGAAACAGTAAGTATATCTCCATCGAGTTCCAAGAGATTATAGCTTGAGGGCAAATCGATATTCATTGGATGTGGTTTTGTGTATATATTGGCAAAATTACCAATTTTAGCTAATGGAGTAAAAATAAAAAAATGTTTTTTACTTGTAAGAAACCAAGGTAAAAGGGCGATATGCATTGGGAGTAAAAATATAAAAGCAAGAGCATATTTCACCCAGCCATTTTTTAGCCAGCCAAACCGTAAACTTTCTGCAATTGCTATGTGTTGTGCATCAAAAATATTGCCAGCAGAAAAAAGAAACAAATGTTTATTTAGGGTATATGTTTGGTGATTAGCAATTTTTGGAGGCTTACCGTGTGTGAGGTTTGTGATGATTTTGTTTGGATTTGATATTTTGTAGTATTTTGCAAGTATATTGAATGAGCCTGTTGGATTGAGAATAAAAGGTGGGAGTCTTTCCTCTGTACTTAAGGCTGATACTGTGCGTCTGATAGCCCCATCGCCACCATGTATGACTATAAAATTATAGTTTTTAATATCAATACTTTCAAGCTTGTTAATATCAATACAATCTACTGCTATCTCTTGAGTATTTAGTGTGCCATTGATTGATAAAAACTTCATAATTTTCACCTAGATTTAGATTTGCACATGATACACTTTTTATCGTTAAATCTATATAGAATTTTGCACCTTTTTAAATGTAATGCTATTATGTTACAATACAAGATGAGTTTATAATGAAGGCAATATATGCGATTTTGGCATTGTTTGATAGTACTACTTTTGCATACATCCCTCCCTTTGTTTGCCCAAAGTGGTACAAGCTATAATATTGAGCAGGGTTTTGTAAAGTATCATGTCACTGGATTTGCCCAAGTTGGTGAAAGTAGTAGTCTTAGAATAGATGGCACCAAAAGGCTTGTATTCAAAGACTTTGGTTACTTGCGCTTAGAAGAAGAATCAAGGCAAGAGTATTTGCGTGGTAGCTTAGAAGAGAATCATTATGTTTTTAGATATAAAAAAAGAGATGGCAATAGAGTGTTTGATGTAGATGTAGAGAATCAACAAGTTTTAGAGTACACTACTTCCGCCAGCCATTTATCTGTGCTCCCCTTGGATTATAATGCTACTATATCAGGGGTTTCCTGTCAATTTTATGAAATCAAAGGGTATTACCAAGAGTGTAGACATCAAGGGGTTGCATTGTTTTCCCAATACAATTTATCGGGGGTCAATTATTCAAAAGTTGCCACAGAAATCAATTTTGCAAGTGATGTAAATGAGACACTTTTTGAGCTGCCAACATTTCCTGTAAATCTTTTGGTTCTTTATGCTGTAGACAATACAAAACAAAAAAGACCAAATGAGATTCCTGAGGTGTTAAGGAGCATACTTAGAGAAGTGCAGGAATTAAACGCAACTCAGCAAGAGATAGATTTTTTTGTACAGCAACAAGAACCAGAATGGCAAAAAAGGATATTTCATAGGATTTTTACCAACCAACACACTATGCTTCCACAAGTTTTTAATCAACTTCAACAAACTAGAGAGTGCATGCAACAAGCTAGTGACTTTAATGCAACAAGTGGATGTGTGGAGCCATTAAGAC
>DSAK01000011.1 GCA_011372825.1 Campylobacterota bacterium
GACCATATCTTAGCACATACTCCAAGCCACAAGCCCAGCAAAGATACCATGATATTTACAATCAGATAAAATCACTAGATTACGATGTGCTATATCTGTCATCCCCTGTGCCGAACCCCGCATTTTATATGACCGAGCTAGATGCAATGTATGTTTTGTTGATATCTACAAAACCCACTATCAACGGCTACTCGGGCAATAAGCCACCTCTCTATCCACTCTATGAAACCAATGATTACATGCAGTGGATCAACATAAACAAAGATGCATTCGATGATAAAGTATTATTAGTTTATGATACCACCACAAGCACACACAAGCTCATACCCATCTCTAGTGCAAAAAGCAAAAACACCAATCCATGAAGACTACTGTTTCAACAAAATCAGTTTATTTGTTTTTATTTACTTATTTGTTGCTTGCTGTGGTTGCTGGCGTTTATATCTATGGGGACCGCACCACATTAGATATTATCAGGTCGGACGGGTATGGATATTATTCGTATTTAACAACTATTTTCATAGATGTCGACCTGTCGTTTAAGACAGCTATTTCTTCGATGCCTCATGGCCATACTATGCAATCCATAGGCTTATCTTGGTACGAAATAACTGGAAATATACTGAACAAATACACAATGGGCGTAGCCATCATGCAGCTACCTTTTTTTATGATTGCTCATTTGTATTCCCTCGTGTTTGGAGCTAGCGCAGATGGCTATTCGGCTCCATATCAGATAGCCATGTATATTTCAGCTGTATTTTATGCTTTTGTGGGCGTTTTGTACATGTATAAAACCCTTTTGCTTTTTACCAAAGAAAAAATAGCATTAATTTCTTTGGTTGGAATTGTTTTTGGGACAAGCTTGTTTCATTACACTACCTTTGATGCAACCTTTTCTCATGTCTATAGCTACTTTTTGGTTTCGTTGTTTGTATATAAAATATTATCTTATAGCAGCAATTATTATAAAAATTTAGATTTTTTTATTTTAGGTTTTATATTTGGCATGATAGTTATCACTAGGGTTCCAAATGCAATTTTAGGATTACTGTTTTTTTATATTTTAATGAGCCATTACCATGACTCATCCCTTGAAAAGTGTAATGACTTCATCAAGCTAACTAGTAAGCTGATGTTTTCATCCTTTGGTGCTTTGGTGGCAATTTTACCATTATTGCTGTATTGGCACTACGCCACTGGTAGCTTTTTGATTAATTCATACATAAATGAGGGGTTTAATTTTCTTGCGCCCGAATTAACAAATTATCTATTTTCGATAAGAAAAGGGTTATTTTTTTGGTCGCCATTGCTATTAGTTTCTTTATTTGGTTTTTTGTTTTTGGTTTCATTGCAAAAATATTCATTATTTGTACTTACTCTTTCTGTTTTTGTGTTACATGTATATATTAATGCTAGCTGGTGGAGCTGGTATTTTGGTGGTAGTTTTGGCAATAGAGTAGTGGTTGATATATTGCCAGTTTTAGCTATACCCTTAGCTGTCTGTTTAGATACAATGTACAAAAAAATAGAGATAAAATATCTAATAGCATTTGTGGTTTTCTTTTGTGTTATAAATATACTCTTGATGTATGCATATTGGAGCGGATATATTCCATTTGATGGCACGACCGCTAAGGACCTTTTGATGATACCAGATAAAATTTTTATGGATATAAGAAGTCTATTGTAAAATACAAAAAAATGGAGGTAGTATGAATAAGCATAGCCTAATCGTCGTTACACCTGTTTACGAAGATACCAGTGCATCGCACCAGCTCTTTGCGGAGCTAGCTTCAAAGGTTGATGAAGATGTCTATATTGTAGCCGTAGATGATGGCTCTATCAAAGAACCGCTCGACATAGTGACCATTCGCAAAGCAGGCTTGGATGGAGTGGTGATTAGGCTAAAGAAAAACGTAGGACACCAAAGAGCGATTTCTATAGGACTTGGCTATGTGGCAGAGCGTATTGGCCCCAATCAAAGAGTAATAGTTATGGATTCTGATGGCGAGGATAAGCCAGAATCAATAAAACAGCTCTTGGATTCTTTGGATACACAAGATACTGATGTCTCTGTGGCCCAAAGAAAAAGTAGGGTAGAATCTATAAAATTTAAGGCTTTTTACTTAGTTTACAAGGCTATATTCTATATCCTATCAGGAAGAAAAATCAATTTTGGCAATTTTATGGCCTTAAAGTATGATGCCCTCAAACGCTTGGTACATATGCAAGAACTTGGTATCCACATAGCAGGGACGGTTTTGCTATCAAAGCTTAGGATTTCACCTGTCTGCATCGACAGGGGGGCTAGATACGCTGGGCAAAGCAAGATGAATTTTGTTGGCTTGGTGTTGCACGGATTTAAGGGGCTGATGGTTTTTGCTGAAGATGTGTTGGTTCGTGTTGGTATTGCATCTGCTGTTGTCGCAGGACTTGCTATAATGGCTAGTATTGTTGCTGTTGCGCTAAAAGTCCTTGGTTTTGCTACTCCTGGATGGTTTTCAGTAGCTATAGGTATACTTTTTTTGGTTTTTTTACAAACTGGCGCTATGACATTGATGATGCTAATGTTAACGGGTGTCGTCAAAAACAAAGGCATAGAGCCACATGATTATCAAATTTTTATAGACGAAGCAATACATGCTTGATTGTGAATTTAGTCGATACATCGCTAATGGGCTCGTAGCTACCGCTGTGCATTACGGGGTTTTGAATCTTAATATTCATCTGCTAGGTGTTGGCTCCTATGGTTTAGCGAATTTCATTGCTGCGTTTTTTGGTATAGCTATTTCTTTTGTAGGCAGTAGATATTTTGTATACAAAAATCATGTTAATTCACTAGGTTCACAGATATTAAGGTTTGGTGCTTTGTATGCTGGTATAGCTGCTCTACATGGGTGCGTTCTGTATCTTTGGTCAGATATTATTGGCTTTAGCTATCATTTGGGTTTTATTGTTGCAACGGGGCTGCAGGTTATGTTAAGCTATGTAGGTAACAAGATTTTGGTGTTTAAGAAATGAAAATTAGTAGATTGGTTATTGGTATAGTTTTGTTTCTCGTGATTTTAGGCATTGTGTATGTGTTGCATCTAAGCTTTTTTAGGGTGGATGTAGTTTTTTATAGTGCTATTTTTGATGGTTTTTTGTCATCGATATTGGCTATTCTATTGATATGGAAAATAAAATATTTTGCATGCTTCAATCCATTCGAAAAAATCCAAATGGCTTTTATTTTTATGCTACTAGGCTACGTGTTAGCTATCTCTGTTCCGACCGTTATTGATAGATCCTTGTCGTTTTATATCCTCGAAAAACTTCAGCAAAGAGGCGGAGGAATAAAACAAGAGAACATGAAAGACGTTTTTATTAACGAATACATGGTAGAACATCGGCTTGTAGATGTACGCCTAACAGAGCAGTTATCATCAGGCACTATAGAGATAAAAAACGGATGCGTAATGCTGACAAAAAAAGGTGATAATTTGGCAAAAATTAGCAGATTTTTTAGAAAGAATTTGTTGCCAAAAAAACGTCTTCTTATGGGTGAATATACAAATGATTTGACAGATCCTTTTGCCCGCGAGTCTACTAATAATGACCTAATTACGAACTATACATGTAAGGAATGAGCGTGAAACGCAAAAAAATATTAGTCACAGGTGGAGCTGGGTTTGTTGGTTCGCACTTGTGTGAGCGACTTTCGATGAATCCAAATTATGATGTTTATAGCTTAGACAATTATTTTACTGGCAGTACGGCAAACCATGTGTCAAATGTCGAGTATATATGTGGAGATACTGTAGATATCGCCAAACTAATCTCTTTTGCTCCAGACATGGTCTATCACCTAGGGGAGTACAGTAGGGTTGAGCAAAGTTTTCTAGATATAGAAAAAGTCTGGAAATACAATAAAGATGGCACCTTTGCTGTCCTCGAGTTTGCTCGAAAGGCAGGTTGCAAGATACTTTATGCAGGAAGCAGTACAAAATTCGGTGATGGCGGACTGAGTAGAAACACAAGTCCATATGCTTGGAGCAAAGCTAGCAATACGGAATTGGTGATTAACTATGGTAGCTGGTATAATATTCCTTATGTGATTACATATTTTTATAATGTATTCGGACCTAGGGAAATATCTATAGGGAAGTACGCAACATTGATAGGCTTATACAAAGAAAAAATGAAATTAAAATCCCCATTGCCAGTAGTTAGCCCAGGCAATCAAAAACGTAATTTTACATATATAGGCGACATAATAGAAGGCTTAGTTTTGGTTGGCGAGAATGGCTATGGCGATGAATTTGGAATAGGATCCGATGAGGCTCTTAGTGTTTTGGAAGTAGCTCGATTATTTGGTGGCCAAATCGACATGCTTCCAGAGCGTAGAGGTAACAGAATGGGCGCCGAAGTGATAACCGATAAAACCAAAGCACTAGGATGGTCTGCTAAAACAATATTAGCTGATTATATAGAAACACTAAGAAAGAATAATTGGAATGATGTAGCCACATAGACCCTCATGGATCCTTCAGCTACGCCTCAGGGTGACAGGGATGGTCATTCTGAACACCATCCCCCGTCATTCTGAGCGCAACGAAGAATCCACCTAAGGACAAAAACATATAAGAATCCATGTGGATTAACCAAACTAAAATTAAACATTCTATATAATAAACTTTTAAATCAGTGTTCTAGACTGAGTATCTAAATAATGGGTGAATTTCATGAAAAAAGCGATTATTACGGGCATTACAGGACAAGATGGTGCATATCTAGCACAGCTATTGCTGGATAAGGGTTATGAAGTCTATGGTACGTATAGGCGAACAGCATCAGTGAACTTTTGGCGCATGGATGAGCTGGGTATTACATCCCGCCCTCATCTTCACCTTGTAGAATATGACCTAACAGATCAAGCTAACACTATCAGAATGGTATCTTCAATCCAGCCAGATGAGATATACAATCTCGCCGCTCAGAGCTTTGTGGGAGTTTCGTTCGAGCAACCTTTAGCTACTGCGCATATAACAGGTCTCGGTGCGGTGCACTTGCTTGAAGCGATTCGCATTGTTAATCCAACTATCAAATTTTATCAAGCATCCACATCAGAAATGTTTGGCAAAGTCCAGGAAATCCCCCAGCGAGAATCCACACCATTTTATCCACGTAGCCCTTATGGAGTAGCCAAATTGTACGCCCATTGGATGGTTATCAATTACCGTGAATCATATGATATTTTTGGATGTAGTGGTATATTGTTTAATCATGAATCACCGCTACGAGGGCGCGAGTTCGTAACACGCAAGATAACCGATACAGTAGCCAAAATCAGCCTAGGCAAGCAAGATTGTCTCGAGCTTGGCAACATGGACGCTAAGCGCGATTGGGGATACGCCAAAGACTACGTAGAAGGCATGTATCTCATGCTTCAGGCGGATGAGCCAGGTACCTATGTTTTGGCGACAAATCGAACTGAAAGCGTTAGGGATTTTGTGACTATGGCGTTCAAGGCCGTTGGTGTACATATATCTTTTAGTGGCGAGGGAGAAAACGAAATCGGTATAGACCAGGCTACGGGCAAAACAGTAGTTAGGGTAAATCCAAGATTCTACCGACCTGCTGAGGTTGATTTGCTTATAGGCGACCCGCACCATGCCAAAGCAAAACTAGGCTGGGAACCAAAGTGTACTCTCGAGGAATTATGTGCCATGATGGTTCGCGAGGATTTGAGGCGAAATAAAATTGGTTTTAGCTTTTAGATTATGAAAAAGGTTCTTATAACTGGTATTGATAGTTTCACAGGGGTATATCTTGCAGAGGTTATGAAAAATTCTGGCTATCAGGTGTATGGTACCTCGCTTTTTGATGAGGGTGTCTTTAAATATAAGTGTGATATCACGGATAGCAATGATGTGTTGCGTGTTTTGGAAGACTCCTGGCCAGATTATCTTATCCATCTTTCAGGTATATCCTTTGCTGCTCATGGTAATAGCGAGGATTTTTACAAAGTTAACACCATCGGCACTACCAATATATTGGATGCTTTTGTTAATCTAGGCATACAACCAAAAAAAATAATCCTTGCCAGCAGTGCAACAGTCTATGGCAACCAAGGGCTAGAGGTGTTAGATGAGTCTTTGTGTCCGATGCCAGCTAATCACTATGGTGCTAGCAAATATGCCATGGAATGCCTATCCAAAGGATATTTTGATAAGCTTCCCATTGTTATTGTCAGACCCTTTAACTATACAGGTGTTGGGCAATCGGCGCATTTTTTGATACCTAAAATAGTTGAACATTTTAGAAACTCTAAGTCTACGATAGAGCTAGGCAATTTACATGTAAGTCGGGAGTTTAATGATGTGAACTATGTGTGCAATGTCTATAAAAAACTTTTAGAAGCACCATGTGCGTCCGAAATTGTGAACTTATGTAGCGGCAGGGGCGTTAAGCTGCTCGACGTTATAACTATGATGAATGAAATAGCTGGATATGATATAAATGTAGAAGTTAATCAATCTTTCGTGCGCCAAAACGAAATCCCGTCCCTAACAGGCTCAACCCAGAAGCTATTTAAGCTTATTGGTTCGCAAGATCAGCTGGGGCTAAAAACAATGTTGCGAGGAATGTTTGAAGCCTAAACTCTTGATAGACACAATGGCCCTACTGGGGCCTCGTACTGGTATAGGGCGATATACGTACGAAATTGCTAACAGGCTAACTTCTGAAAACTTTACATGTAGATATTTTTATGGATTCTATAGCAAGAACTTAGTTTATTCTGCACCCGAAAGCAGGGCAAATATCCTAAAAAAATATATCACAAAATACCCTTTGCTAAAAAAGATTGCTAGAGAAATTATGCTTAGTTCTAGCCGCTTGTTTGCTCCAAAATTTGATGTTTATTGGCAACCAAATTTTATACCATTGGATGGTGTAAAATCAAAGCGCGTAGTGACAAGCGTGCATGATTTTTCATTCATCTTACATCGAGATTTTCATCCAAGTGAACGTATAGAATACTTTGATAGGTATTTTCTAAAGAATATATCCAGGAGCGATACTATTATTACAGGCTCAAAATTTACAAAATCAGAAATTCTAAAAAGACTTGAATTTTCCCCTAAAGATGTAAGAGTAATTCATCATGGAGTTGACCATGATGTTTTTTTTGTTCGCAAAAGCATTGAGTCAGATGTGTCGCTACCAAATAAGTATATTTTGAGCGTTGGCAGTATTGAACCGCGCAAAAATCTCATGGGGTTATTAAAAGCTTATGATATTTTGCCCTTTGATATTAAAAATCAATTTAAGCTGGTTTTGGTGGGTTTTCAAGGCTGGAAAAATAGTGAAATTATGGAGTTGATAGCAGCCAATAGAGATAATATTATCTATCTTGGGTTTATTTCTGACGAAGAGCTGGCCAGAGTATACAACCAAGCCTCATGTTTTGTGTATCCGTCACTCTATGAGGGCTTTGGTTTGCCACCTTTAGAGGCAATGGCATGCGGTACACCTGTCGTGGTCTCACGTGCAGCATCATTGCCTGAGGTTTGTGGTGAAGCTGCGCTATACTGTAATCCCAATGATCCAGCAGATATCGCTCATCAAATCAAACGTCTCTTAACAGATAATAACCTATGGCAATCCATGAGACAGGCCGGCCTAACTCAAGCTCAAAAATACACATGGGAAGCTTCAGCTAAAGCACATATGGAAGTGTTGCTAGGAGACCCTTCGCTACGCTCAGGGTGACGGAGGGGGGAGATGCCTCAGGGTGATGGAGGGTAGGGTTATTTAGAGAAAACAGCAGGGTCAGAGGTTTACTTTTAATTAAACATTTGTTACAATGCAATAAAAAAAGCTTCCTCATGCCTCGTAAGCCTAGAATAGAGAAGATAGGATTTTATCATATACTCAATCGTGGAGTAGC
>DSAK01000200.1 GCA_011372825.1 Campylobacterota bacterium
CTATTATTATTATTTTAATGATGCTCGGATACTTCTAGGTGTTCTAATATTGATTTTCATGTATTTAATGCTAAAAAATAATAAGAAAAATATGGAAAAAATACAAATATATAACTATTCTTATGAGCAAACTTTTCCATTCAAAGTATTTAAATCAAAAAAAACAACGGGAAAAGTTGATGATTATCTCATACATAGTAAAATTTATATTATTGATGATAAAACCATTTTTTTGAGTTCATCAAATTTTACCGAAAGTGGAATGAATCACAATATTGAAACAATGATAAAAACACACGACAAAGAAGCAATATCAAAAATAAATAGTTTTTTTGATTCTTTGCTAGCAGAAGATTTTGGAAAAACATATTTTACAACTAATGAGTTAGCGAAGACACTATATCAAGAACCCATAAATGACTATCAAAATAAAAAAGTTTGTTTTTTCTTTTGACTTTTACTACTCAATTATACCGCAACTAGTAAAGTGGTGCCACCCTTGCAATACTGCCAACTAGAGTGATAACAAATATCAATCTTGCTAGAGTATCTGTGATAATGATTTGTCATAAATCACTCAAACATCCATTGGACTACTTTTGCAACATCTTGGGCGATGAAGTATTTGATTTGTGTATCTTCAAGAGGTTTTGTTGGGATAATGGCTTTTGAAAATCCTTGTGTTTGCATCTCTTTGAGTCTTAGGCTTAGATTGTTTACATCTCTTATCTCGCCTGTTAAGCTCACTTCTCCTAAAAATAGAGTTTTGCTACTTAGCTCACGGTTGCGATAACTGCTCAATATTGCCGCTATGACTGCAAGGTCTGCACTAGGTTCATTTATCTTGATGCCACCACTTACATTGATATATACATCATAAGTACCCAAAGGCAAATCAAGCTTTTTTTCTAAGAGTGCTAGGAGCATAGAGAGACGATTGTTGTCAAAGCCAGTAGAACTTCGTCTAGCACCGCCATAGCTTTCACTCACAAGGGCTTGAATCTCTACTACGATTGGGCGACTCCCCTCAAGTAAGATAGTAAGTGCTGAGCCAGCTTGGAGTTTGGAGTTGTTATAAAACTTACTCCCAATAGTCTTGGCATCGTTTAATCCATTTTTATTCATCTCAAAGATACCCACTTCATTGGTAGAGCCAAAGCGATTTTTAAAACCACGCAATAGTCTTAGCTCACTGTTGTTGTCTCCTTCAAAATAAAGCACTGTATCAACCATGTGCTCCAGCACTCTAGGTCCTGCAATTGAGCCATCTTTTGTGATGTGACCAATGATAAATATAGGTATATTTTGGTTTTTTGCTATTCGCATAAGTTCAAAAGTGACACTCCTCACCTGTGCAACAGAACCGGGCGAAGAGGGGAGTTCATCGGTGTATAGAGTTTGAATGGAATCAATGACGATAAAGGTGTATGTTTTTTGGAGTATTTCGCTTAGTATATTTGATAGATTGATTTCGCTAAGTAAAAATAGATGTTCGCTATTTGCATCCAGCCTATCGGCTCTTAGTTTTATTTGCCCCAAAGACTCTTCACCTGAGACATACAACACATCTTTTTTATTTTTGGCTATATTGCCTGCGATTTTAAGAAGAAGGGTCGATTTGCCAATCCCTGGACTTCCACCAATGAGTGTAAGTGAACCTTGCACAATCCCACCACCCAAAACAAGGTCAAGCTCGCTACTGCCACTCTCAAATCTATGAAATTCATCTTGAACTATATCGGTAATAGGCATAGCTTTGGAGGTATATGTAGAATGGTTTGAAATCTCTTGGAGTATTTCGATTTGTGCAGTGCTAAGCTCCATCATGCTATCCCAAGTTTCGCAATTGGTACATTTCCCAATCCATTTTGGACTTTGGAACCCGCACGATTGACATTCAAATAGCGTTTTTTTCTTTGCCATAATTACTCCTTTAGCTAAAGTATATCCGATATAAGTTAAAGTATTTAAAAAAATGTCATTTTGTCATCTTTTAAGAGTGCAAGGGCCACTTATCCTATTTTGTATGTTATGCTACTTGTATTTTAGATTGTTTTCTTGATGTTTTTATTGTCATATTGTTGGTTTTAGGGTTGCGTATATCTTTTGGCAAATGAGAGTTTAATTTGAAATTCTCAAATGAGATTTGTTGGTTTTCTTCGGCCTTTATCTAAAAGAATATAGTGATGATATTTTGGTTATTATAATTATACCCAAACGACACATTTACTTGTGATCTATTTGATGTTAGATTATTTTCGCTTGTTAAATTGCTAAAAATAGCTTTTAAGAAATCAAACAAAAATCTCATCAAGTATAGAGTTGACAAAAGTGTTTGCCTTAAATGGTATCAAGTCTTGAGGTTGCTCTCCTGTACCAATATAAAAAATAGGCATTTTGAGGCTATCAGCAATTCCTAAGAGTGCTCCACCTTTTGCAGTTCCATCAAGTTTAGTGATAATAATCCCATCTATACCAACCATCTCATCAAAAGCTTTGGCTTGATTGGCTCCTGACACACCCTGTGTGCCATCAAGTATCAAAAGCTTACGGTGTGGACTTCCAGTAAGAGCTTTGTTTGCTGTTCGAACCATTTTTTGAAGTTCGCCTGCAAGATTGATTTGCGTATGGAGTCTACCGGCAGTGTCTATGATGACCCTATCGATACCTCTAGCTTTTGCAGCTACTATCGTGTCGTACACAACTGCTGATGGGTCATGCCCTTGTGCTGTAGCAATGATAGGGACATCAAGCCTATTCGCCCATCTGCTTAGTTGTTCAATTGCAGCAGCTCTAAAAGTATCTCCAGCTCCAAGGAGTACACTTTTGTTTTGCTCTTTGTAGTGATGGGCTAGTTTTGCTATAGTAGTGGTCTTGCCAGCACCATTAACACCTATAATCATCTCAACAAAAGGGGAGTTTTCTTGTGGCTCTTTGGCGTCATAGTGAAATAGAGATATCAAGGAGTTAAAAGCTTGAATCCGATTTATCTTAGAGGGCAATGACTCAAGGAGTCTTTCTACCAAATCATAGTGGACATCAGATTCAAGGAGTATCTCCTCAAAAAGTTCTTTGGAAATCTTTGATTTTTTTACAAATGAATCTTCTTTTTTTGTATCGTCATTTATCCCTAAAGCTTTTTTAAATAATGAAAACATAGTATTATCCTCTAATTTAGTATATACCTAATATCAGCTTCAATCATCTCTATTGGGGTGACACCTTGATAGTATTTGATTATTTTTCCATTGTGAAAAAGGACTCCTAGTGGCAGTTTGTATCCTATTGAGAGATGTTCTACTAAGGTATCGATAAGTATCTTGTTTGTTGGGGCATACGAAAGTGGTAAGTTGCCACGAACTTGCAGTAACTCATGAGCAAGGCGAGGGTCAAAAGTCTGATCGGTGTACCCTACACTTACGGTATGGATATCTTCAGTGTATTTTTCTTGAAGAGCAATTAAGTATCCAAAAGCCCCTTTGCATTCCACACATGAGGTATCAAAAAGATACAAAAAAACAATTTCTTTATCGGTATTAAAGCTAAATTTACTCTCTTTTGCGCTGATTGAAATATTTTTGTCATCAAGAGTTTTCGCTTTAAATTTTAGGGAAATTGTAGAGATATCTACCTCTTGTATTTGTTGTATTTGGCTCTCTTGGCATCCAGTTAAAAAACCAAATATGACACAAAGACTACAGATAACCATAATCCTATTCATAATATTCCTTCAGCTATAATTGATTTGGGCAATTATAACCAAAAAGACTAAAACAAGGGGAGTTGACATGAGGCATGAGTCGACTTTGCAGCAGACCAAAGATAGATTTAGAAAAGAGTCTTTGCAAAGATTAAGAGATGTAGCTAGAAGTAAAAATGCCTACATAAAAGATAAAGAAATAATGAGTAAATTGTCCCTTTATATCAAAAGTCAAAATATTCGTGTTGTTATGGTTTACCTTCCTCTTGCAATAGAGTATGATATCACACAACTAATAGTACAATTGCGAAAATCAAAAAAAAGAGTTTTAGTCCCATTTATGGAAAAAACAAGTTTTAGATTGGTACAATATAGATTGCCACTACAAAAAAATAAGTTTGGCATAAGAGAACCAAAAATTTCAAAACAATTTACTAAAAAACAGATTGATTTAGCAATTGTCCCTATAGTAGGTACAGATTTTACTCTAAGGAGAGTGGGGTTTGGCAAAGGGATGTATGATAGATTTTTTAGCAAAAATAGACATTCTATTCGCACCACGGTTTTTGTAGCACGACAATTGTGCTATAGTCAAGTACTAGCAACAAATAGTCATGATATTAGTGCAGATGTGATTTGTGTACCTAAGGTTTCTATACCAAAAAATTTGAGGTATAAGAGCAAATTTTTATAGTTTTTACAAAAACTCCATGGTGCAACCAAAGGAGATTACTGTGAGTATAACACTTATTTTAGTGGGTCTTGCGGGGGCAATAGCAGGTGCGTTTGCTTCTTTTGCATGGATTCGTAAAGGGATGAGTAAAAATCTCTCATTTTTAGAAATAGAAGCAAAAGCCAAAGCCAAAGCGATCGAAGCAGAGGCATCGCGTATGCTTCAAGATACAAAGATTCTTATCAAAGAAAAAGAGCTTGAGCAAGAAAAAGAGTTCCAACAAAGGGTATTGCGGCTTCAAGATACCGAAAGAAGACTAAACGAACAGCAAAAAAATGTTCAAGTGCAACAAGAGAAGGTCAACACTCTTTATAATCGTATAGCCCAAAAAGAGAAAAAATTAGCCAAGCTTGAAGAGCAAAAAAAAGAGCTTATAGATGAGCATCTCCACAAGATAGAGTCACTTTCGTCGTGGACGGTTGATGAGGCAAAAGGGTATTTGCTTGAGATTGCCAAAGAGAAAGCACAACAAGATGTAGCCTCATTGGTACGCAAGTATGAACAATTAGCAAAAGAGGAGGGGCAAAAAAAAGCTAACTATATACTCTCTCAGGCAGTGACAAGATATGCGGGCGAGTTTTCTGGTGAAAGGCTTATTAATTTTGTTCATCTCCCAAGTGATGAGCATAAAGGCAGAATTATAGGCAAAGAGGGTCGCAATATAAAAACCCTTGAAACACTTTTGGGGGTAGATATCGTCATAGATGAGACCCCTGAGGTGATTTTGGTAAGTAGTTTCAATATATATCGACGGGCGATAGCAACTCGTGTTATTGAGCTTCTAATCGAAGATGGGAGAATCCATCCAGCACGGATCGAAGATGTGCATCAAAGGGTTCAAGATGAGTTTGAAGAAAAAATTCTAGACGAAGGGAGAAACATCCTTATAGATTTTGGTATCTATCCTATGCATGATGAATTAATGAAGCTCATTGGCAGATTAAGATACCGCGCTAGTTATGGACAAAATGCATTGGCGCATACTCTAGAAGTAGCAAGACTTGCTAGTGTGATTGCTGCTGAGATGGGGGGAGATGAGAAGCTTGCAATGCGTGCTGGATTGCTCCATGATATAGGAAAAGCCCTAACGCAAGATTATGGCGGTTCGCATGTTGATATCGGTGTTGAGTTGTGTCGCAGGTATCAAGAACATCCAACAGTTATTAATGCAATTTTAGCCCACCATGGACATGCGCAACCAGATAGCGTAGAGAGTGCCGCTGTGTGTGCTGCTGATACACTAAGTGCTGCTAGACCAGGGGCAAGAAGAGAAGTGCTAGAGAGTTTTGCAAAACGGGTCAAAGAGCTTGAAGATATTGCACTTTCAAAAGAGTATGTAGAAAATGCATATGCATTGAATGCAGGCAGAGAGGTTCGCGTTATCGTTAATGCGATGAAGATAACTGATGATCAAGCAGTCCTTCTTAGCAGTGAAATTGCTCAAGAGATTGAGGCAAGATTGCAGTATCCAGCTGAGATAAAAGTGAATGTTATCCGTGAGACAAGAGCTATTAGTTATGCAAAATAGTCTATCTTTATGCGGTTGATACCAAATATTTGGTAAAATGTTTGACAATATTTTACAAAAAGAGGTTTTAATGGATCGATGCGAAATGATTAAAGCAGAAGTTATTATGGAAGAGGGCTATGGAAGATTGCGATTGACGTTTGGCGACAATATGGAGCTAAAACAAGAGGCACTAGGGGCTATCGCTAGAGTCAAAGAATCGACAAATACCTCCCCTATGGTTATAGATAGGGTTGCACCTGATACGCCAAATTTGCAATCTCTTTCGATAGAGTTTTATGATGACAATGACCGTATGGCAGGGGCATTTTTTACCCAAATACTAAAAGAGTTAAAAATTGATAAATGTGAGGCAAATGTATGAGAAAGTTATTATTGGCATGTGCTCTGCTAATAGGTGCTGTATTGCTTAATGGAGAAAACCATGAACAAACTAAAGAAACTTTGGTTGTTTTGAAAACAAGTGCAGGGGAGATTACTCTCAAGATGTATCCAGATGTTGCGCCAAAAGCGGTTGAAAACTTTACTACACATGTTAAAAATGGCTATTATGATGGGATTATTTTTCATAGAATCATCAAAGGTTTTATGATTCAAGGTGGAGATCCAACTGGCACAGGAATGGGTGGTGAGTCTATCTGGGGCGAAGAGTTTGATAATGAATATGCCCCAAATGTTGTCTTTGATAAACCATTTTTACTTGCAATGGCAAATAGAGGTCCAAATACCAATGGGAGTCAATTCTTTATCACAACAGCTCCAACGCCTTGGCTCAATGGTGGTTATACGATATTTGGTGAAGTAGTAAGCGGTAAAGATGTAGTCATGAAACTAGAAGATGTTACAACTGGCCCTAGTGACAGACCGATGGTGGATCAAGTGATTCAAAAAGCATTACTCAAGTAAAATATAGTGGATTTACAAGCTATAAGGCAAGAGCGTCAAAGGTGGCTTAAATGGAAGAATATATCCCCACTACATCAGGCGATATCAGCTCTTCCTGAAATTGAGAGTTTTGTTAGTATTGAAAATACGATAAAAATTTCCCTACCATCTATCACTCCAGATCAAGAAGAGTATATAGCATCAGTTGCAAAGATGCTAAAGCCATGGCGTAAAGGTCCATTTACTTTGGGTAATTTGTTTATCGATACAGAGTGGCAAAGCTTTATCAAATATAACCTTTTAGAGCCATTTTTTAATCTAGAAGGGAAGGTGGTCGGTGACATAGGGTGCAATAATGGCTATTATCTTTTTAGAATGCTTGGGCAAAATCCAAAAAAGCTTGTGGGATTTGATCCATCACCACTCTATTTTATGCAGTTTAAATTTATAGACCATTTTGTAAAGAGTGATATTGTTTATGAGCTTTTGGGAGTTGAGCATCTTGAGTTTTATGAACATAAGTTTGACACCCTTTTTTGCTTAGGTGTGCTTTATCATAGAAATGACCCAATTTCAGCACTAAAATCACTTTTTAAAGGGTTGAATGAGAACGGAGTGCTTATTCTCGATACTTTTATGATAGATGGTGAGAGTGAGATAGCCCTATTTCCAAAAGATAGGTATTGTAAAATTCCAAATGTCTATTTTATACCAACAGTTACTACACTCAAAAATTGGTGTTATAGGGTTGGATTTAGAGAGGTTGAGGTATTGGCGATAACAAAAACTGATTCTAATGAGCAAAGAAAGACACCATGGATTGACACGCAAAGTTTGGAAGATTTCTTGCACCCAGATGATAACACAAAAACAATAGAGGGGTATCCAGCTCCAAAAAGGGTCTACATTAAAGCCAAACGGTAGGGTTTTTATAGTTTTTAGATGGATTAGTAATAAAATAGCAAAATAACCTAAAAATAAGTTTTATTTTTAAATAAGCTATATTC
>DSAK01000186.1 GCA_011372825.1 Campylobacterota bacterium
CAAGCTCACCAGAAACAACAGTACGCATAAAAAATCTGCCATTATCTTGATCCACAAACTCTCTATTGCTCTCAATATTGAGATTTCTATCAAAAAATACTTTGGATATCTTATAGACCAAGCCCTTTTCATCTTGACAATCTATAAGGACTCTAGCGCGAGATTCAACCATATATGATACCTTTTATTTGGATGCATAATTGGCGATTATATCACCCATATCAGAACAACTACAAATCTCTTTAGCATCGTAGCTACCAATATCGTTTGTCCTATAACCCTCTTTAAGAGCTCGACGAATAGCCTCATCTATCTTATCAGCAGCGACCACTTCACCCAAAGCATATCGCAGCATCATACTTGCACTTGATATAGTCGCCAAAGGATTGGCTATCCCCTGCCCTGCAATATCTGGCGCAGAGCCGTGAATTGGCTCATAGAGTCCTACTCCAGATCCTATACTAGCGCTAGGCAAAAGCCCTATGGACCCACTTAGCATACTAGCAGCATCTGAGAGGATATCACCAAAGATATTACTAGTTAAAATCACATCAAACTGTTTTGGATAGCGGATAAGCTGCATAGCGGCATTGTCGACATACATATGTGTAAGCTCAACATCTGGATAATCTTTTGCAACTTCGATGACAATCTCTCTCCAAAATTGACTCACTTCGAGAACATTTGCTTTATCAACAGAACAAACTCTCTTGTTTCTTTTTTGTGCGATTTCAAAAGCTACTTTTGCTATCCTTATTACTTCATCTCTAGTATAAACCATAGTGTTGTAGGCTCTATCTTTCTCTATAGCTCTTGGTTGCCCAAAATAAATCCCACCTGTAAGCTCTCTAACAACCATGATATCGACACCCTTGACAACATCGGCTTTTAAGCTTGAGGCATTTACTAGCTCATCATATACAAGTGCTGGTCTCAGATTGGCAAAAGTTCCCATAGCTTTTCGCAAACCCAAAAGACCACTCTCTGGACGCAAATGACGCTCCAAATTATCCCATTTTGGTCCACCTATAGCACCAAAAAGGACACTATCGCACTTTTGTACCCCATTGAGAGTATCATCTGGCATAGGAACCCCTGTGGCATCAATCGCTGCACCGCCCAATAACATCTCATGATAAGAGATAATGAAACCTTGTGTCACAGAAACAGCATCTAAAACCTTGATAGCTTCATCAACAATCTCAGGACCTATGCCATCCCCTTTGATAATCCCTATACTGTATCTCTTCATTGCTATCTCCTCTCTTGCTTTGCAAATTCTATAAGTCCGCCTGCATCAACTAGTCTTTGCATAAAATCTGGAATTGGAACAAAACGGTATGTTTTTGATTGTGAAATATTGATAATCTCCCCTTTATCCATATCTATGCGGATCGTATCACCCTCTTGTATCTCTGCAACTTGCTCAAGCTCAAATATAGGCAATCCCATGTTGAATGCATTGCGATAAAAAATACGGGCAAAAGATGGGGCGATAACAGCACTAATTCCTGCTGCTTTCAGTGCTATTGGGGCATGTTCGCGACTACTTCCACATCCAAAATTTTCGCCCGCAACTATAATATCACCTGATTGCATCAAATTTGCAAAATCTGGCCTAGCATCCTCCATAACATGCTTTGCTAGCTCGCTAGACTCACTTGTATTGAGATAGCGTGCTGCAATTATCAAATCGGTATCGACATTGGAGCCGAATTTCCATACTTTACCTTGCAAAAAAGATCCTTTCTATTAGCAATTAAAACGTCTGCGATTATACCTAAAAATACCAAAAAAAGCTCTTTTGTATTGATTTGTCAAGAATATTTAGGTATAATCCAATCCATTTTATTATCACAAATAAAGTTTTTTTAAGATATCTCCGAAATACCCCAATCACAAGAAGGATGCAAATCAAAATGGCCGAAAAAAATGCTATTGCAAAGATAGAAACTCTTATAAAATCGAAAAAAAAAGGTGATGTGGTAACTTTTGAAAATATTGCAAAAGAGTTCCCTAAGCAAATCACTCCAACTCAAGCAAAAAAGATATACAAGCTTGCCAAAGAGACGAAAGTTGAAGTTATCAGTGCTTCTGAGTATGCACAATATCTCTCAGAAAAAAATGACCAAAAAAAAGAAGCAGCCCGAAAAAAACTTGCCGAAAACAATCTAGAAGAAGAGTTTGATTTCGCAAAAGAAAAAGAACTTTTAGAGTGGAGTAGAAGCGATAGCCCTGTCCGCATGTATTTGCGCGAAATGGGCAAGATTCCCCTTCTAACCAAAGAAGAAGAGGTAGATTTGAGTATCCAAATAGAAGAGGGAGAAGATATAATCATAGATGCTATCTGCTCGGTACCTTATCTAGTTGGCTATATCCTCAACTACCGTGAGCCACTTCTCAATCGAGAAAGAAGGGTCAAAGAGCTCTTTAAAAGCTTTGAAGATAGCAATGGTGACGAAGAAGAATCAAATGATAGCAGTGAAGATAACAGTGAAGAGGCTGATTCACTTCCAAAAGATGACAAAAGAGTATCGCAAGTAGTAGAGAGCTTCAATAGGCTCGAAAAGGCAAAAAAAGAGTGGGAAAAATCTCGAAATGAACTTTTAAAAATCATCGCCCAAGAGCCAGAAAATGAGGAAAAATTGTTTTTTGAAAGACTTAAAGTAAGCTTCAAAAAACAGCAACTCAAATCGGCACTTTTGGAACTTGGTCCAACAAGTAAACTGATAAATGAGCTTGTAAAAGCAATGGAAACTGCCCTTACTAGTGATGATAGTTTTGAAAAAGAGTTGAAACGACTCGAATATAGGCTCCCTTTGTTTAATGAAACTTTGGTCGAAAATCATCAAAAAATTCTTGCAAAAATTATCCATATGGAAAAAGAAGATATAGCCGCAGCTGTCCCTGAGACAACAATGGTTAGCACCTATATGGAAATAAAAAAACTTTTCGAGACTAGAGAAGCAAGCAAGGGTGGCTTTGACTTGACACCTGAAAAACTAGCAGAGATTCTTAATCAAATCAGACATGGGAAAGCCAAGAGTGAAAAAGCTAAAACGCGTATGGCAAAAAGCAACCTGCGATTAGTTGTCTCAATAGCAAAAAGATACACCAATAGAGGTTTGCCTTTTCTAGATCTCATCCAAGAGGGCAATATAGGACTCATGAAAGCAGTTGACAAATTTGAGTACGAAAAGGGATACAAATTTTCAACTTATGCTACATGGTGGATAAGACAGGCTATCAGTCGTGCGATTGCAGATCAAGCCCGCACTATTCGTATTCCGATTCATATGATTGAGACAATAAATAGGATAAATAAAATCATCAGAAAACACCTCCAAGAAGAGGGGGTTGAGCCAGATCTTGATACAATCGCTAAAGAGGTTGGTCTCTCGGTGGATAAAGTCAAAAATGTTATCAAAATCACAAAAGAACCTGTAAGTCTTGAGACTCCAGTTGGTGATGAGGACGATGGAAGATTTGGTGATTTTATCGAAGACAAAAGCACACTAAGTCCAACAGAAGCTGTACTGCGAGATGATCTAAACAACCAGATAGATGAGGTCTTAGATCAACTCAATGAGAGAGAAAAAGCGGTTATCCGCATGCGTTTTGGACTCCTTGATGATGAGAGTGATAGAACTCTAGAAGAGATAGGTAAAGAGCTAAATGTAACAAGAGAGAGGGTAAGACAGATAGAATCATCGGCCATCAAAAAACTCAAACATCCAAAAGTTGGTCGCAAGCTCAAAAACTATATAGAAGAGTAAAATGATGAATTTTTATGCTCTTATCATAGGAACTGAACTTCTCAATAAGCGCAGAGAGGATAAACATTTTGATTTTATAACAAGGGCATTATTAGAGTATGGACACACCCTAAAAGGTGCTTTTATTATCGCTGATGAGCCATCTTTGATTGTTAAAACTATCAAATTTATAGCCTCAGATCCAGATAGCATACTCTTCTCATTTGGAGGGGTAGGCTCAACGCCTGATGATCACACAAGACAATGTGCTGCTTTAGCGTTACGAGATGGTAAGCTATATAGACATGAACAAGCACACAAAATGATTCTCGATGCACTTGGAAAAGAGAGAGCATATCCCCATGCGATAAAAATGTCACTACTGCCAAAAGATAGCAATATCATCGAAAATGGATTTAACTCAATACCCTCTTTTAGTCTAGATAACCGCTTCTTTTTTGTGCCAGGTTTTCCAGAGATGAGCCATCCAATGATACAAGAGATCCTACAAAAAATCAACATTCCAAAACAAACAATCTACAGATATACCCTCACGGCACTGTGTAGAGAGAGTGAACTTATAGAATTGATGGAATCACTAGGAGACGATATAGAGTCCTCATCTTTGCCTAAAATTTATAGTGATGGTCCTCGGGTTGTATTTTCGGTAGCATCACAAAACCAACAAAGTGCAAAAAATGCTTTCATGCAAACACAAGCGCTTCTAAATAAAAAAGGTATCAACTATGCCTTGCACGATGAAGACCATGTAGGATTTAACTAAAATATGGTACTATGCGCACATTATTTTACAAAGGGGGGGAGTTTAAATGAATATAGATAAAATTAGTCACGGAGAGAATCCGGATGCAATCAAAGTTGTAATAGAGGTACCACTCAATTCTAATATCAAATATGAAATAGACAAAGACTCAGGAGCTATTGAAGTAGACAGAGTACTCTACTCTGCTATGCACTATCCGGCTAACTATGGGTTTGTACCAAATACACTCTCAGATGATGGAGACCCAGCTGATGTACTAGTACTATGTGATTATCCGCTTCAAGCCGGAGCAGTAATCAAATGTCGTCTTGTGGGGGTGCTTCTCACCGAAGATGAGAGTGGTGGAGATGAAAAACTCCTTGCGGTGCCTACCACAAAAATAGACCCAAGCTATGCAAATATCAACGATCTATGTGATATTGCAGAACATAGGCTAAATCGTATAAAAAACTTCTTTGAAACCTATAAGATGCTTGAGCCAAACAAATGGGTTAAAGTTGCAGGATTTAAAGACAAAGAAGAAGCAACACAAATCTTAGCAAAAGCTATCAAAAACTACAAATAAAACTATATCTCCACCCTATTCATGGGCGGCGATTATCTTGTATATCAAATCAACTTATCTATTGACAAGTTCAAGCCATTTTTCTGATGAATCTTTATGTGATACAATTGGCGCTTTATAAAAGTGGTCTCCATATTTAAACAAATATACCTCATCGTATAACTTATTGGAAGGGATTTGTTCATACTCTTTTACCCATTTTTTTATATATAGCCCCTCTTTGTCAAACTTTTTTGTTTGCAAATAGGGATTAAAAATTCTAAAATATGGTACCCCATCAGCCCCCGTACTACTTGCCCATTGCCACGAACCTATGTTAGAACTAGGTTCATAATCGAGTAATTTTTTACTAAAATATCGCTCTCCCCATTGCCAATTGATATGTAAATTTTTTGTCAAAAATGAGCCTACTACCATCCTTAGTCTATTGTGCAAATATCCTGTAGCATTAAGCTCTCTCATACTTGCATCTATGATTGGCACCCCCGTTGTCCCATTGCACCAATGGGCAAATTTTGACTCATTGTTTTCCCATTTGATATCAAAAGGATAAAAATTTTCAAACTCACTTTTTGGAAAGTGACTCAAAAGCATATTCCAAAACTCTCTCCATATCAATTGTCTTATATATTCACTGGTATCTATCCCCTGATGCTTATACTCATACAATTCTCTTATAACTTCTCTTATCCCCAATGTACCAAAGCGCAAATGGATTCCTATGCCGGTTGTATATGGCTTACTAGAAATGTCATTTCTATGGTCTTTATACTTCGCAAAATTATCTTTATAACCAGGGAGTAGATCCAGTGGGTTGTCTAAAAATGGGATATGGGATATATCTATACTATCAAATCCTATATTCTCAATCGCAATTTCCTTAGTGGTTAAATCTGCATCTAATATGCCATTATAATTGAAATTGGCTGGATTTGTTTTTTTGGGCTTATAGATATTTTGTGAGAGTGGCTCTACAAATGGGAGTATTGAGTTGTAAAATGGTGTAAAAACTCTATAAGGTGAAGCGTCTTTTTTGAGTCCCATGGAGCTACTCAATAAAAAACTATCACTAAATCTTCTTAATTTATATTGTGATGCGATATCTGCGTCTCTTTGCTTTGCATATGCGTCATTATCTGTGCTAGCTAAAATCTCATCTATAGTTACTTTTTTAGAGATTGCAGAAAAAATATCACTTGGTTTTCCATAAAAAATTGCCAAATCAAGACCAATACCAATCAATTCATTTTTTAGCTTCAAAACACTACGAAAGATAAAAGATACCCTCTTATCATCTTTATCAAGCAAAGAGAGAATATCTGTATCGAAAATAAATATTGGTAAAACTTCATTTGAAATAAACTCACTCAATAATGGATTATCTCTTACTCTTAAGTCTCTACGGAACCATAAAATAGAAGCCACAATCTCCCCTTTATCGATAAATTAAACTATACAATCAACTCCAAAGATATTAAACACAACATCTTTTATTGTACAATGACATTTTAAAAGATTTCATCTCATTTTCTATATTTTAGATATGATTTTATCTTTTTAATTATACAAGAAACATTGATCGGAAGTATCCGTTTTAAATTAGAGATCAAAAAAGATCAACTACAATGTGTGACAATAAGTTTATTTTGGGTTGTCTAGAAACCCCAAACCCTGCAAGCAGATAGGACTATAGAAAATTTAACAATAACACTTTTTGCCAAAATGGCAAGATAGACTTTAGAGATAATCCATCTCTTTTTGTCTATTTGCTAAGTATTGCACTATACCATCGGCAATCCCTTTTGCAATCAGCTCTTGGTAATGGGAATTTACCAAACGATTCCTCTCTGTTGGATTAGTAATGTATCCTATCTCAACTAAAACTGAAGGTCGACTAGCTCCTACAAGTACCCAAAATGGAGCATGCCTTACCCCTCCATCTCGAGTTTTATAGTGAGGAGCAAGGGAGCCTAATATGTTTCTTTGTATATCAATGGCAAGTTTATTAGAGAGCATGATTTTTGGACCAGACAAAACACTACTGAGTATAACATTTTTACTCGTATGGTCTGCTTTTTGAAGAACTGAACTATTTTCTCTAGCAGCAACTGCTTGTGAGCGTTTATCTCGAGTATTTTGCAAGAAAAATGTCTCAACCCCACTCAATGTTTTAGCACTTTTAGCATTTGGAGCAGCATTTGTGTGGATAGATACAAAAATCTTTGCATCTTTTTTGTCAGCTAGTTTTGTTCTTTGTTCAAGGGTCACAAAACGGTCATCATTTCGTGTTAGATAGACATCAAATCCCTGTTTTTGCAATCTTGCTTGAAGCTTTTTAGAGACTGCAAAGACTATATCTTTTTCCTTTTTGCCTCCACTAACTGCGCCTGGATCTTTACCACCGTGACCTGGATCTATCACAACAACTACACCTTTTGAAGCAACATTTGCTGGTTTTGGAGCTGGTTTTTGTGGAACAGATTTTGGCACAGTAACTAGACTACCTTTGGATACACCACTTGATACAACTAGTTTTCCAATGGGGACTAAAAATAGATTTCTAGAAACCGTAGAGACATAAGGACCCCCCCTTTGTGATGCCTCGCCTTCGATCACGATACGAACTGTAGTTGAATTAAACTGTGAGAAACGCACACGTGAAGAACCTCTTAGGGCTGCTCCTGTAC
>DSAK01000074.1 GCA_011372825.1 Campylobacterota bacterium
AGCTTAGGATTTAGTTGGTTGCTAAGAAGTAGTGTGATTACTAGTAGGAGAAAACCTCCTATTGCTAGACTACCTTTTGCCAATAGATACTTTCCACTCATTATCAACTTTGATTAGGTCAAGGGTCTCTATCTTGTCGCTACTTGTATCTTTGAATGTCACTTTTGCTCTTGAGTCATCGATGATTTTTTCTTCTATGAGTTTGTAATTAAAATTTGGATTTTGTTGCAAACCACCTAAGCTATTCGCAAAGCCCATAATCTCCATAGTCTCTTTGGTTGCATAAAGTGATGCTTTCTCTAAGTCACCTTTTGCCATCGCTTCGCTAAAAGATTTGGCAGTTTCAGCAGGTTTGTCAGAACATCCACTAAGAGCTAAGAGTAAAAAAAGTCCAAAGAGTACTTTTAGTATATTTTTCATTTATTTCCTTTTGATTTGTCTGTTTGATTTAGCATAGAAGAAATCATCACTAATTATAAGTTGTCTATGTTCGCAAGAAGCTTAAAAGGGTATACTTCTTTTATGTTTTTCCAACTATAGAGTATAATATCAGCTGATTAAATAATACTCCATTATAGATACAAGGTAATATTGGCGAGATACTTTTAGGTAAATGAGTGAGGTGATGAGTGAGACTTGATGTTTATTTGGTAGAGACTGGATATTTTGAGAGCAGAAATAGAGCATTGGAGGCGATAAAAACAGGTCGTGTGACAGTAGATGGAAAAAAAGCAAAACCATCAATGCAGTTTAAGGATTGTGGTGTCATTGATGTTGCAAATGAAAAATTTTATGTCAGCAGAGCAGGTCGTAAGCTTGAAGCTTTTTTGAGCGAACACCCTCTGTCTATCGAAGGGAGGAGATGTTTGGATGTTGGCTCATCAACTGGTGGTTTTGCACAGATATTGCTTGAGCATAATCCTAGCTCTTTGACCTGTGTTGATGTAGGCAGTAACCAATTGCATCCCCGCATCCATCCTAGTGTTACACTATTTGAGCAAACAGATATAAGAGATTTTAGCGATATTCAAGGGTTTGATATCATAACTTGCGATGTCTCATTTATATCTGTTTTGGAGATTGTTGATGCTATTGATTCTTTGGCAAAAGAAGATATAGTTATCCTCTATAAACCCCAGTTTGAGGTAGGTAGGCTTGTCAAAAGAGACAGTAAGGGCGTTGTTGTTGATGTTGATGCCATAAGGCACAACAAGATGTTGTTTGAGCAACAATGCGAAGCAATCCACTGGAGAGAATTAGTTTGCAAGGAGTCAAAAGTGCAAGGCAAAGAGGGGAATATAGAGTATTTTTACCATTTTAAAAAGGTTAAAAATTGATAAAATCTTTAGCAATTGGTGCATTTGATGGGGTGCATGTAGCCCACCAGTATCTTATCTCACAAGCCGATGGTGTTGCTATAATTGAAAGGGGTAATGGTGTTTTAACTAGAGGCTATCTGCGCACTTTGTATATAGATAAGCCTTGTTTTTTTTACCATTTTGAGACGCTTCGTTTGCTAAGTCCACATCAGTTTATTAAAAAATTACAAAATGATTTTCCCTGTTTGGAGCGAATCGTTGTAGGGTATGATTTCCATTTTGGTAAAGACAAAGCAGGCAATGTTGAAGTGTTGCAAGAGATTTTTGATGGGAGAGTTGATGTTATTGAAGAGATATTACTAGAAGAGATGCCTGTTCATTCTCGAACCATCAAAGATGCTCTAAGAGAAGGCAAAATAAGCTTAGCAAACAAACTTTTGGGTAGAGAGTATGAGATTCGCGGAGCTGTTATCAAGGGTCAAGGGTTGGGTAGAAAAGAGTTTGTCCCCACACTTAATCTCAAGGTAGAATCTTTTTTGCTTCCAAAAGAGGGGACATATGTCACCCAAACAAAAATTGATAATATTTGGCAACCAAGTATTAGCTTTTTGGGTCATCGGCTAACCATTGATGGTAGTTTTGCGATAGAAACCCATATCTTAGACAAGCAAAGCTTGCCCCAAATCGATAATGTAACTATTAAATTTATAGATTTTTTACGTGATAACAAGAAATTTGAAGATTTTGCAAGTCTCAAAGAGCAAATCGATCAAGATATCCAAGTAGCAAAGGGATTTTTAGATGAAAGATGAGATTTTTACACAAGAGCCAAATAAGAAGTTTGAGTTTGATGAGGTTGTAGCAAGTGTATTTGATGATATGCTAAGTCGTTCAGTGCCATTTTATGACGAGGTGCAAAAAATGATTATATCAATCATCCTAGAAAATGAAGCAGATGACAAGAGAGTTGTTGACTTAGGCTCGTCAACAGCGAGATTTTTGATAGATTTGCACTCTCAAATGAGAACAAAAATGGAGCTATGTGGCTTGGATAATTCAGAAGCCATGCTCTCTCAAGCAAGAGCAAAATGCAAAGCATATGGAGCAAAAATTGAGTTGAAAAATAGTGACATAGTCACATCGGATTTTGGGAGTAGTGATTTTGTAGTTGCGAATTATACGCTACAGTTTATACGCCCCATGCAGCGAAATATTTTAGTAAAGAAAATATATCAATCACTTACAAAGAATGGATTATTTCTATTTTCAGAAAAAATAGTATTTACAGACAAGAAACTTGATAAAACAATGATAGATATCTATCATAATCGTAAGAAAGCCCATGGATACAGTGATTATGAGATAAGTAAAAAAAGAGAAGCACTTGAAAATGTGCTAGTTCCTTATACAATAAGAGAAAATATACAGATGTGCAAAGAGGCTGGATTTGAAAAAGTCGATACAATCTTTCAGTGGGCCAATTTTGCCACTTTTTTAGCTCAAAAAGCTCGAGATTAATTTGTGATTATTCACATATTTTCATACTATTTCATATCACTTTTTCACAATGTGAAAAAAAGGATAAAAGTTATCTTTTGGGATAGCAATTTGAATTTTTTCAAAGATAGGGTATAATCACCAAATTATTATTTAAGGACACAATTATGAGCTGGAAACCAAGTAGCTGGAGAGACTTTCCTATAAAGCAGCAACCAGTCTATCCAGACAAAGAATTATTGAAATCTGTAGAGGAAGAGCTAGCAAGTTATCCACCATTAATATTTGCAGGAGAGGCTAGAAATCTCAAAGCAGAACTTGCTCAAGTAGCACAAGGTAAAGCATTTTTACTCCAAGGGGGGGATTGTGCTGAGAGTTTTTCCAATTTCAATGCACGCTCTATAAAAAATCTTTTTAAATTGATGTTGCAAATGAATATGGTACTTATGTACTCTTTTGGCAAACCTATAGTCAAGGTCGGACGCATTGCAGGGCAGTTTGCTAAGCCAAGAAGTAGTGATTTTGAAGAGATTGATGGAGTTAGCTTGCCAAGTTATCGTGGCGATATCATAAACGATATAGAGTTTAACAGCCAAGCTAGAGTTCCTAACCCAACCAAGATGTTAAAAGCATACAACCAATCAGCTGCGACAATGAATCTGATCCGCGCTTTTGCTAGAGGAGGAATGGCAGATTTAACGCAAGTGCATCAATGGAACTTAGATTTTATCAAAGACCACGATTTGGGTAAAAAATATGAAGAGTTAAGTCGAAAAATAGACGATGCAATGAGATTTATGCGTGCATGTGGACTAGATGTAAAAAATCTACCACAACTCCAACAAACTGTCCTTTATACTTCCCATGAGGCGTTGCTTTTGAATTATGAAGAGGCATTGACCAAAAAAGATAGTCTTACAGGAGATTGGTACGATTGTTCTGCACATATGCTCTGGATAGGAGATCGTACCCGAGGACTAAATGATGCCCATATAGAGTATTTTAGAGGGATTCAAAATCCAATAGGATGTAAAGTTGGGCCAACTATGCAAGAAGATGAGCTAATTAAGCTTATAGATGCACTCAATCCAAATAATGAACCAGGTAGACTCAATCTCATCGTCCGTATGGGTGCTTCAAAGATAGGTGAATATTTTCCAAAACTTCTCAAAAAGGTAAAAGAAGAGGGGAGAAATATAGTGTGGTCATGTGATCCGATGCATGGAAATGTTGAAAAAGCAAGTAATGGCTTTAAAACAAGAGACTTTAAAAATATACTAAGTGAAGTAAAACAGTTTTTTGAAATTCATAATGCTGAGGGGACAATCGCAGGCGGAATACACCTTGAGATGACAGGTGAAGATGTCACAGAGTGTATTGGGAGTCAAAGCTGTGCAATTACCCAAGAGGGGCTTGCTAGCAGATACCATACTCAATGCGATCCAAGGCTCAACGCCAAACAAGCTCTTGAGCTTGCATTTATGATTTCTGATACTCTTCAGGGGGCTTTAAGATAGTAAAAAAATTGACACCTTCATAGTGTCTATACTCTAATTTGAGGGTATGAATATCGATGATATTTTTGACGATATAAAGCCCCAATCCCAAGCCATTTTTGGATTGATGGAATGGCTGATAGTAATTTTCTATAGGCTCTTTGAGTGGTTCTGCGGGATTTGATATCTCTATAAAATTTGATTTTGCACATATTGATACTTTTTTGGTATGTCCATGGATGATACCATTTAATAAGAGATTTTTAATCACAAGTACAAAAAGTTCAAAATCTACACTCCATAGGCTCTCTTCTTCTATGGTCGTATCAATATAATCTTTTGGATTATCTATCATCAACAAATCAATGCCAGCTTCTATGAGATTGCTAGTGCTGTAAGGTTTGATTCTAAGGGTGAAATGTTTTGAGGTAATTTTCTCTATAGTAGCAAATTCATCAATCAGCATACCCATTTTTTCAAAGATATTTCTCATCTTTTCTTGTTGTTTTGGATTGGTTGTCATCTCGGCTATAATCCTCCCTTTGGCTATGGGAGTTTTAAGCTCATGCATCATTGCCCTTAAGAAAAGTTGTCTTGAGCTTATAAGCTCTCTTATCATCCTAACTGCATTATCAAACTCATTTGCCACCTCTGCTATTTCATCTTTTTTTTCAGTTTTGCATGTGATATTTAGATCCCCTTTGGAAAAGTTGGTAATTTTTTCTTTGAGAATTGTTAATGGCTTTAGTCCTTGCATAATCCACCAATACAACCCACCCAATATCGCCAAAACACCGCCAAAAAAGAGTAAAGCCTCCCATGGAAAAGGTGGGGTATTTTTATTTTCTAGCATCAGCTTGAAGTGGTCGTTGTTGATAATTATAATCCGTTTTAGACGGTAGGTGTCGGTTGCATAATTGTGGTACTTCCCTTGAGATTGAAAATAGTGTTTGATTTGGACTTGCTCTTCGGGGCTCGTGATTATCGATATATTTTGCGATTTGAGATATGCTGTGTCTATTTTGCCATATTTGAGATAATAAAGCGAGAGGTAATGTGCAATAGCTCTTTCGTGAGCTTCATTGTATAGGCTATGTTTTTCTTGTTGAGCAGAAATCATCAAAGCAAAAAGCATCGCTAGCAATACAACAGCGATACCAAAAATCAATGATATTTTTGTTCTTAGTGATGAAAATTTCATCATACCAGTTTGTAGCCTACACCACGAACAGCTTGTATCTTTTTGGGGTCTTTTAATTTTGTTCGAATCTTACTGATAATAACATCTAGACTTTTGCCATGTGAATCTATACTCATCGTTGGGACGCTGTTGATTATTTGTTCACGTGAAAGGGTGATTCCGTGGTGGTTAATAAGGAGTAGAAGCACTTCAAATTCAGCCGGAGTCAATGATAGTGGTTCACTATGATAATATATCGTATCCCCTTTGAGTTCGAAATGGTGTATAGGTATTGTTTCTGTTTGATTATTTTTGTTGTAGCGTCTTAAGAGAGATAAGATTCTAGCATGCATCTCTTTTGGGTCATATGGCTTTGGTAGATAGTCATCAGCACCTAGTCTTAACCCCTCAATTTTGTCGTTGATATCACTTCTAGCCGAGGAGATTATGATAGGAATGTTGTACTTTTGTGCTACCTCTTGACAAACTTCAAGTCCATCCATCCCTGGAAGTCCCAAATCCAATATCAACAAATCAAATTTTTCTATTCCCGCACTTAGCCCCAAATAGGGATCTTCAAAATTTGTAATCTTGATATGGTGAGGCAAGAGATACTCACTTAAAAGTTCAGCAAACTCCACATCGTCTTCTATCATTAGTATCTTTATCATTTGCCACCTCTTTTTAAGTCTAATTGCAAAAAGTTAATCAAGAGCAAATGCTTGTTTCATAACCGCTTTTATCTCTTGGGTTGCAAATTGTTTATCCGTAAAATAAAACGAAGCAAGAATTCCTTGATGTAAGAGCATTGCGCTGCCATCTTGGGTCGGCTTTTGAAGAGTTTTTGCAAGCTTGAGAAAGGGGGTATCTTTGCCATAAATGATATCAACACAAGCCAAGCTCAAATCTATAGTTTCAAGGAGCAAATCTCTTGGAGCAGGAAGCAAATCATCTTGGAGTCCAGCAGATGTCATGTTGATAATGAGGCTATAGGGTTTTGGTGAAAAATCATCAAAGCTATAGCATTTGCAATCATTTTCAAATTGCTTGAGTTTTGTTTTGTTTCTCCCAAGGATTTCAACTTCAATACCACTATCTTTTAGGAGATGTGATGTTGATTTTGCTGTCCCACCAGCTCCCAAAATCAAAACATTTTTCACCTCTTTAAACTCTTTTATAGATTCTAGAAATCCAGGAGCGTCTGTATTGTAGCCTTGAAGTTTACCTTCTTTGTTGATTATGGTATTGACTGAACCTACTTTGAGTGCAAATGGGTCAATCCAATCGCAAGCATCAAAAGCCATCTCTTTATGTGGAACGGTGATATTGATACCACTTAGCCCCAATTGAAAAAATCTCTTTTTTAACTCTTTGCCATCATCTAGTAGATATCGTACATAGCATCCATTGTAGCCAAAGGTCTTAAAAACTAGATTGTGCATGAGAGGAGATTTGGAGTGGGCAACTGGATTGCCAAAAATGGCAAAAAGTTTAGGCTGCATATTCATCCCCTTTGGAGTTCTTTGAGTGTTGCTAGAAGTGCTCCTAGTTTATTTTTTACCTCAAGATATTCAAGTTCTGGTTGCGAATCTGCCACTACCCCAGCACCTGCCTGGAGGGTAATTGTATCATCTGTAATGAGTGCTGTCCGTATAACAATTGCTGAATCCATATTGCCATTAAAAGCAAAGTATCCAACACAACCACTATAAAATCCTCTTTTTAGGGATTCAAACTGAGCTATTAGCTCCATAGCTTTTATCTTTGGTGCACCAGTCATAGTTCCAGCTGTAAAAGTCGCTGAAAATAGATCAAACATATCTTTTCCTTCTTCAAGGATTGCTTCGACATCAGATACCATATGCATCACATGACTATATCGCTCTACACGCATCATCTCAGGTACACTCACTGTCCCTGTTTTGGCAACACGACTTACATCATTGCGTCCGAGGTCAATAAGCATTAAATGCTCTGCGCACTCTTTTGGATCATTTAGCATCTCAAGTTCAAGCTCTTTGTCTCTTTGGGTAGTGTTGCCTCTTTTTCGAGTACCTGCAATAGGTCTAAGGAGTATTTCTCTTTCATGCAATCGCACCATCACCTCAGGAGATGAACCACAAATTGAAAAATTTTCATAATCTAGTAAAAATAGATATGGTGATGGATTTTTTGAACGTAAAAGACGATAAAAGCTCAACGAATCAACAGTCGCTTTTTGGGTATATCTATTTGAA
>DSAK01000142.1 GCA_011372825.1 Campylobacterota bacterium
TACATATTCTCTTCTTTTAGAATACACCTCCTTTCTACTTGGATCATATTTGTCATAGTAATGAGATAATACCAGAAAACAAGCTTCCAAGTATTGCGAGCATTGTAAATAGTGGCATTGCAATCAAAAAGATCGTGAAGTTTTTCACAACCTCTTGAATCGTCTCGTCAAGCAATTTTACATTCTCTCTCTTTTCTTCAAAAATAAATTTCAATACCACATAGAGTTCACCTGTTACAGAGCCACTATTTCTAATCTCGGAAGCTTGCAAGGAGGTGAGTAGGCCTTCTTGAAAAAGCATTTTGGTTAAACCATCCATTCCATCATTTTTCCAAGATTTTCTTTTAAGCTTAAAGCTTTTGATGAGTATGGGTTTCATTTCAGAGGATGCGTAAGAAAGATTATGTAAAATCATAATAGTTGCCATAGCAAGTAGCCCATTAATTTCATGAAAAATCTTCTTGATCAGTGGAAGTTTTTGGGGTATAACTAAAAATAAGAAAGCAAAAAATAGCCCATAAGAAAAATTAATTACCTTATAATGTTCCATCACAGACTTCATCGATTCAGGAAAAGGAATAGAGCCTGAATGAATAATAGGTGCGAGTTCCCCAATGAGGTAATCAAACATAAACACAGCTATAAAGAAAATGACAAAGGGAAAATACATCTTTTTCTTTACTTTCATGAGGGCTGAATCCCCCATCTGTTTAATAGGGGCGTACTCTTCTATGATTTTTGAAGATTTTACCCCCTTATCTTCTGCCTCTTTCATGAAGCTAACGATGTCATTAGGCAAAATTCCTTGGTATACCCTGTACTTGTTTTCACCCTTTTTTAACCTTGATGAAATACGTTTTAGCTGCTTGATTGTTTGCTTGTTATTTCTGAAATCTAGGTCAATAAGATCTTTGACATATCTATCTAACCTATCACTCACAGATCCACCCAGTTTACTAGATGTTAGTTCTGCCCTATAGATAATGCGAACAAGATCTTTTCTTGGTGTAAATACTCCCATATATGTTAGCCTCTTTGAAAACCCAAAACAGCCTAGAACGCGTTTTTATTGGATTCATCCTCTTTTTCTGGAATATCTAAACCGTCGTCCCATTCTTCTAAATCATCCAGATCATCTAAATCATCCAATTCACTTAAATCATCGATCCACTCGTTAGGCAACTCATCCAAATCATTCTTTTTATTTTTCATTTCAATCTCTTCAGTTGTACTGTTATCATTCCGCAACACTTCTTCATCAGAGCCATCAATATCTCCATCCCCTTCACCTTCTAAGGTTGATGAAGCAATATTTACTTCTTGGAGTGTTTGGCTGCTTGTTGTATGAGTATTAGCATATTCCTTCAAAGAATCAATATCGTATCCAAAAGGTTCTTCTTTGTCGAACGGCCTTGCAGAAGAAGCACCTATGAGTCTCTCATTTCTCTTCTTTATAGTGTCGCTTTCGCTATTATTATCAATATTTACCTCAATATTTACTGCGATGCTGTCTTTAAGTTTATAGTTATTCAACTCGCCGCTTATTATCATTTCGTCAAGTGATAGGCTGAATGCTGAAAACAATTGCGACATAACTTTGTCAGTAAGATCATTATTCATCAGGGGAAAGGGATCTTTTCCTTTATAAGACGCAAACCTTATCGCATCAACAAGTCTTATTTCTACTCTCTCTTGCATGTAATTCCTTTTTATTTTTGTATCTTTGTATTCTACACTTTTTTTTTCTGGTTTTTTCATTTTTCGACCAATATCTTAAAAGTATGTTTTAAGTTCCAGTCAATATGTTCTATATTCTCAAGCATCCAAATTAGATATCCTTTATCAATTCGTGCAATTTCATTGGGTGTTTTTCCTTTATATTTACCAAACCTCAACGGCTCGGTAATAAATAAGGGTGTTTGAGAGAGTGCTATAAGTGTGCGCATGTTTCCAGCTTTTTTAATAAGCAACTCAAAAAGTAATTTCAATGCTACCACATCGTAAAGTGCGCTATAAGCGCCAAGACGCTTGAGACTTACACTGTAGTTCCTATTGAATGTTCTCTCCATTTGTCCTAATTTTTTATACAATCCATACTCGAAAAAAAGCGAATAGAGTGTATTACTCTCTGCATCTTTAAGGAGATGCTTTGCTACATGTAGGGTATCAATAACACTCATTTTGTTATAAAAGTTTGCCTTTTCTAGCACCCCTAGATAGTAGCGTGCATTGTGCATAATCAGAATATTATCTTTGGTATTTAGCGCCTTGAGTTTCTCTAGCGATATGGTATGTTCATCAATTGACTGCTTCCCCTCAAGCATCTCAGGCGTAATTCTATTTTTGCCCATTGCTTCAAAAGAGAGTCCATTTTTGGGTCTATAGTACTCATCATATACCCCATCTTGCTTTCCTTTAAGCATAAAAGAAAGCTGTATGATTTCAGAATCCTTTTCAATTCCTGTTGTCTTGACGTTTAAAAAAACTTTAGTGTATGCTTTAGATTTATCCCCTGCCCTTACAGAAGCGACATTCTTTGCAGAAGAGAGTAATGTGCTCATAAAGTTGCCCCCTATTTACTATCGAACTTTTCCTGTTGTTATCCCGTTGGGTAAAATGATTATAGCCAAACTGATTATCAATTTTAGCGAAAGCCTCTAGCTTTAATTATAGAGAGCATGTCAAGCTATTCGCGATGAAGCGATTCAAAACTCTCATACCTTCTGATTTGTGCCGCTTGTTTAGAGTTGTCTCCAAGATAATAACTCTGGAAGAATATAGGCTCATCTCTTCCTCCGTCAATATACATTCCCATACCCTTAGAGAAACGTGTAGCTAGCCCGAGATCTATGGTTTTTCTTTTCTCTATTTTTACTCTACCACTATCTAGTAACTTTTCGCTTATTGCTGAACGAATATGCCCCTCTGATTCAATCATTTCCACTTCAGGGATAATACTTTCTAAATCTTTTGTATCCTCGTCTTTGTGTTGTAAGATGATTTTAGAGAGGTTAGCACGAATACGTTTTAGCTCGTTTTGATTAGAAGGAGGATTCAGTGATACAGTATCTTGAACGGACAGCATCATGCCAATACGCAAAGAACGAACCTGAGAAAGTAAAATAGAGACAAGTCCGCTCTGTCCACCAGCTGGCATATATGAACCAAGCTCATCAAGCACCATCAAGAATATAGGATTAGGCTTAATTTTATTTTGATAGATACGAAATTGTATCGGTGTAGCGCTCTGCTTATCCCCCCCTAAGGCGATTGAAGCGATCATTTTGAACATCAAAATAAACATCTTCCCTAGCATCTCTACTTGATCTGGGGAAAGCTCCATTACGGGGAGCATCACATAAAGCACCTTACAGTTTTTAAGCAAATCTTCCCCATCAACGTCTGGGTTTGGTGTCCCGAATACTCTTAAGTATTGTTTATAGAGCCCAAACACCCTTGACCACTGTTGCACTGCATACGAGTGCTGCTGCAGTGCATCCATATTCATCTGCTCTATTGTTTCTGCGGTTTCAGCTAATCCCATCGCCTCTTTAAATGTATTAAAATCTATTGCATTTAATTGAATACTTAATGGAGCACCAATTTGCTTGTATTCCTTCTCTTGCATCACAACAAGAGACTCTGTGTTCATAAACTCTTCACTCTCATTGTTTTTGAGCCTATTATATGCTGAGCGCATAAAGGTAATTTTAGCTGGATCGGAGTGGGTATAGAGAAAGTTCACCTTTTCGTATTTTTTCCCATAGAGAAAAAGCACTTTTGCGACCGCTCGTGCATATTTGCCCCATAAAGGATAAACCCCAAAGATATAGGAATTTAGCGAAGTAAAGAGTTCATAGTGATCGGAGAAAAACCCATATTTAATACCAAGCACTCTTTCTACTTTTCTTGTTAGATGTGAGTTTTGGTTTAAATATTCGACAAGAATTTCGCAATTTTTAATCTCTTCGTTTTGTGTAGTTTTAACAAGTCTTGCCTTGCTCATCATTTTTTTAAAGCTATGATCTTTCTCTATCGCATCAGTAATCAGAAATTCCAACTCCGAAATAATCGCATACGCCATAAAATAGATGGAATTGATCTCTGTTACCTCAATTGAGCCCGAGAGATCATTAATCGAGAAGTTCTCTTTGTAATAGATCTGTCTGTTTTTAAAGTACATGACTATATTCCCAAGCATGACTTTACCACGATTAGCAAAATAGTCTGCATTGCCGCCCCCTTCGCCTCCAAGGAAATCCCCTAGAAATTCTGAGGTCTTTGTTGCACTCTGAAAACTTAAGAGGGGAGAATAGGTGTTGCTTTCAGTCATTAGTTCAGGTTTATTAAGCACTATGGCATTAAATTGTGTCTCATAATAATTCTCTTTACATAGATTATAGATTTTAAACTGCATGGCCTGGTCACTTTTCCCATCAACCAAGCCAAGCCCTGCGTATGCCTTTACCACATCTGTAAAAAGACTCATGATAGTTTCAGTTTTACCACTCCCAGTAGTACCCAAAAAAACATTGTGCCGACACATCCTATCAAAGTTCCAACCAAACTGCCTGTATGCAAGCGTTCTCATCTGCTTGCCTTTTTTGGCAAGCTCTTTCATGTCCTCTTTTTTATTTGAGGTTACAAGCCTTAGGTGGTCTTCAAGCTCTTCTGGATAGACTCGATAACCAACAGAAACGGCAATTGTTTCATCAGTGACTGGCCTGAGCATCTGCTCATATTTGGCTTTTGCTTCTTTGGAGAAAAAAAATACCTCATAGATATGTGTAAAATATCGAAATGCTGTAAAACTAAAAAGCATCAGAAAAGCAATTGGCGAAATAAAGTAAGCAATGGCAGTAAGAAATAAAAGTCTATTGATCTTTTCTCTAGCTAATGAAAATGCAAACCTTGAACCCAATGTTCCTAGTGCTGGGTGGATTACCCCGCTAAGTGTACGAATCACATACCGCCTCACTACACCACCTCTCTATTTGCTTCTGTTGCTTTTTCTTCAGTTTGTAAATTTTCTGCGTTGCTTTGTGCGTAGTTTCTTACTTGGATCTCTGTTAGGGTTTTTACCGTATTAAAGCACCAGTCTATCCCCTCTATGACCTCCTGTATATTTGGAGATTTTAAAAAACTCCAATAAATATACAAAAATTTAGCAGCAAAGACATCGCTAGAGAAGTCTTCGTTTGATCCGTCGTTTGTTGAGGTAATGGTTGGAATTAATTCTCTATCTACGGCCGAAAAAATTGCTCTAAGATCATAGCTTTCAATACGCCCTACAAACCATCCTGATGGCATTGCTCCATAATTAAGCAATAATCTTCTAAAAAACACAATCTTAAAGAAATCATATATTTTTTCAAGCTCTTTCTTTGTTATAGTGTTACCGTATTTTGTAGAAATTCTACTTTTTCGATAGAGACTTTTTTTTAGAAAAGATGCAAAAAGCATGCTTATGTTTCGTGTCGTCTCAGACATCATTCTTATACTAAAATAGACTTTTCCTTTGTGAAATACATCAATACTCTCGTCCACATAAAAAGAGGTGATTTCTTTGGTTTTTTTGTCTAGTGTAATCTTAAGTGGGGAAGGAAAATCAGCTTTAATAACTTGGTTGAAGTCATCCTTATAGCTATCGATAATTCCATCAATGGCAGAAAAGAGATCATAATAGAGCTCCTCTTGCTGCTTGGTGGGAACGCCGAGATTTGTATAGTTGCTGTTAAAATTAGCTAAAGCCTTTTGGGCTCTTTTGCGTTTCTCTTCATCTCTGGATTTGGTGTTTTTAACGATTTTTTCTCGTTTGTGGTCTCTAAAATAAGATACAATTCTAGCAGTCGCATCTTCATCCTTCTTCCTTGTATTTGGATTATAGTCAAAAAGGTTAGAAATATCATATTTACCATCTGATAAATATTGTAGCACTTTGCTTCTAGGTAGTTCATCGGATATGATCACCCCTTGATAAAAGAAATCCTCTAGGGTTTTTTCTCTTCCTCTAATCATCCATTTTGGAGCTAGCGACTGAACATAAGGGAGTTTCAATATATAAAATGGCAACCCCTTCCACCACCATCTAAAAAATAAAAAAGCAACACCAAAGAACAGATAGAAGTTAAGTTGGCTTCCATGGGGAATATTAAAGAAATACTGAATTAAGGAACTGTCGTCGCTTTCTTCAAAAAAAAGATGCACTAAAAAAAGGGATACTGCAAAAGATCCAAGAAAATAGACCCAAAAGGTTTCTCTTTTATATTCTACGCGCTTCTTAAACTCTTGTAAGTTTTCCTTGTAGCTCATAGCTATCCCCTTGGAACGACTCTATATTGTTTGCCTCGATAACTTATAGTGCCTGAAATTTCATCTCTAATAATAATATAATATATTCCCTCGTACTTAAATGTAACTTGTCCGTTTTCTTCTTCTATATCTAAAACTTTTCCACTTAATCTTTCATAAAGGAGAAATGCCTCCATGTCATCTATTTTTTTAGGATTTGTGTATACATAAAACGAAGACAAATTATTGTATGCATAAGCGTATGCATCTTCGTCAGTGGGGCTTCTTTGCTCTTGCATTTGAACTTGAGAGGTTGTAGCAAGCCCTCTTTTTTTCCTGCAAATGTACTCTCCGTTATCAATGCGACAATCTTCCTGAAAATATCTTTCAGCAAATATTGTCATCGCATAATTTTTTTTCCCATCTGTAAGTGTCAATACGATATTCCCAGAAAAAAAAGTATTTGCATCAGGTCTAATCCTTAGAAGATTTCGACTATATTCTAAGACATGACAAGCAAAAGAGGCCGTTGCATCTTGTATTTTCATAGTGTCAGGAAAAACTATTTGAGAAATGTAAGTGGGGCTAATTCCAATCGTATCTACTGGTCTAATGGTTCTTTTTACGGGAGCCATCAAAATCGCAGGATCAAACACTTCATTAAGGATGCGCATACGATCGGTTTTTCTTATTTGCGCTTCTTTATAGGCTTTTGCATTCTCGGTTGTAGACATTTCAAATCTGTTACGCACAACTTCTTGGTTTATTGCCCCCGTATTTTTAGGGACTTCTATGCCTTGTGCCATCATTCTATTATTCTGAGTGTTATTTCTTGAACTATAATCCTGGGCTTCAATTTTTGCGGTGATGCTACAGATCACTATACCTAAAATCATCATCCTCGTTAAAGTCTTGCTCGTCATAATCATACTCCTCCTCGAATCCATCATCATCAATTTGATCAAAATCATCCTCTTTTAAAATGGTATTGGGGGGCTCTTTATCAGATACCGATGCTCCCTTTGCTTCCTCTTTAGTGTCTAATTCCGCCTTACTGTCAGACTCATCAGAGTGTGCTTGTTTACGTCTAATAATATTATAGTAATGCCTAATCCCCTCGTTTAACACAGGCGAAAGGTATTCACTCATTTTTTCTACTCTAATA
>DSAK01000015.1 GCA_011372825.1 Campylobacterota bacterium
AGCTAGTATTATATCATGTAGTGAATTAAAGTGTGACTATTAGAAGAGATATGCGTTGCTAATGCAACGCAAATAGGAGGCATTAATGGCAGTGACCTCCACCACAACACCCGCCACTATTGTGAGAATTGGTTGTGCTAGTACTACAACACCCGCCAATATCATCGCAAGCAAGTTGACCTGTCATTGCTTCATCAGCTGTCGCTTCTCTCGCATCTGCAATTGTTACAGAAAATAACAAATCTTTGCCTGCCAATGGATGATTGAAGTCTATTGTGACTTCTGTATCATTAAAAGATTTTACAACTACTTGTACAGTTTGTCCATTCTCACCTTGACCATATAACTTCATCCCTTCTTGAAGCTCAATCCCTTCGAATTGTTCTTTTGGAAGTGTTTGAAATGCCTCTGGATTTATCTCGCCATAAGCGTCAACTACCTGAACCAAAATATCACTACTTTCACCTTTTTTCATGCCAACAAGTGCCTTTTCTAAGCCAGGGATAATATGTCCTTTGCCTGTGATAAATTGCAGAGGTGCTCCACCTTTATTGCTGTCTAAAATATCGCTTTGACCAGGTTGAGTCAAAGTGTATTCCAAAGATACAACACTATTTTCTGCATTAATTGTCATAATTTTCTCCTTGAGTTTTAGTGCCATTGTAGCCAATCAAACTTTAGCATCCCTTATCGAAAACAATTAGCAATCTAATTTAGACCTTCGAGTCTTTTTTTTGCTATTGAAGCACTAGGCTTTGATGAATAATTTGCGATGATATTTTCATAAAATTTTTTTGCTTGTGCATTGTCTTTTGTGTTTTCTAGTGCTATGCCTGTATGAAGCAACAAAGTATCCATATAGCTTGCCTTATCATCTAAACCGACACTTTTTTTAAAATAAAAAATTGCATCTTCATACTTCTTGGTATAGTAGGCTACTTCGCCTAGATAGTAATTGGTAGCAGCTACTTGAAAACCTTTTTTTTCAACTGCTTCAAACTTCTCTTTGGCTTGATCATACTCACCCGAGCGATAGAGCAATACTGCTGCTTGATAGAGCTCTTGAGGTGATTTATCTACCAAATCTTTATCTATTTGCTTAACATCTGGTTTAGATACATCAACTTTTGAACTACCTAATGCTTTGGCTAAATCCTCTTTAGTAACATAATTTTCGTTGATTTTATCAATCATTGAAGCAAGCTCTTTGATAAGCTCGTTTTGATTATTAGTTGAATCTTCATTTTTTGATGCATTTAGCTGTTGCGCTAGACCCTCTATGATACTTACAAGCCCATCGATACGTTGATTTTGTTGCTCTATTTTTTGCTCCAATAAAAACAATTGTTGCTCCTGTGCTTGAAGCTTTGCTTTTGCTTGGCTAGCATTTGCTGCACAAAAAAAAGCAAAAAGGCAAAGAACCCCCAATCTAACCATTCTATTTCCTTAGCGTACTATACGCAAATCAACTCTACGATTTCGAGCATAACACTCATCTGTTGGCTCATTGCAAACTGGACTACTCTCACCAAAGCTTACCAATGACATTCTGCTTGCCGGAATACCTTGCGCTATCAATGAGTCTTTTACAGATTTTGCTCTTTTTAGACCAAGAGCATAGTTATACTCATCAGTACCAAACTCATCACAATTTCCTTCAATTCTAACTGTTGCATTACCTATCGATCTTAATTTAGCTGCATTATGGGTGATATATTCTTGCATATCACCACCTATACTGTAGTTGTCAAATCCAAAATATATACTTTGAAATCCATCTGTACTGCTATTGTAACGATTGTTTCCAAATGCTCCACTTTGTCCTGTACTTCCATAACTGTTTTCATTGATACTTACTGTATCTCCAAATTGTGGGGCATCAGAAACCTGACCCATCCCATCAGCACCATTCATTGCTGGTGCTTTCTGAGAACATCCTGCTAACAAAATAATAAAAAACATTGCTGTTACTATCTTAAATATTAGTTTCATAGTATCTCCTTTTTTAAGTTTTATTACCAGTCAATTGACTGAACTTTTTTACCGCCAAGTGAAAAATGTTCACTTTGTTTTGTCTCAAGATTGATATATCCTATCGCACTTCCACTCCCTTGTTGCTTAACAAAAAGAACCACTTTTCCATTTGATGAAAAGCGAGGAAACTGATTTTCGCCAGTACTTGTGAGTGGGTATGCTTGTGAACCATTTAGATTTGCTAGATAGAGATTGAAGCTGCGACTTGATTCTCTACTAGCATAAACTATCTTGTCTCCATATGCATCAACTTGGTTGTTGTTTCTACCATGATGAACTACCTGAGTGAGACCTGAGCCAAACAACGATTGTCTGAAAATATTTGGATACCCTAATCTATTTGAGACAAAAACTATACTACTATCATCATCTACATAGCGACCACCAACATCAATACCACCAAAATCGGTCAAACGACGGGTTTGTTTGGTTGTTACATCAAGCTCATAGATATCTGGTTGTCCATTGGGTGCCATAGTTAGAAGTGCTTTTGTCCCATTTTTATTAATATCAGAGCATACAAGCATCCCCTCTGAAGTCGCCATCATATCTTTGGCTCCTGTATAGATATTGAGTCTGTACAAAGTTGGCACTCTCCCTGAAAATGAGGTGTAATAAAAACTTCTTTGTTCATTGTCTGCCCATTTCGGGAAAAGATTCAACCCCCCACTTATAATTACCTTGCTGTAAGTGAGAGTGTAATCAGCGAGTAAAATCTCACTCTGTTTCGAGCCTACATATCTTGAAAACAATAGATATCTATTGATCCAACTAATATCAGGAAAATTTAAAGCCGCATTCATATCACTTATTGCTTTGTGTGCTAAAAATGGGTACTTATCTTGGGTAGTCATAGTATAACTTTTTTGAAAAATACTATTACCGCTTGTTACATTTACCAAAGATACAACGAGATTCAATCCTCCTTGTTGACTCAGGGCATATTTAAAAACATACTCTTTATTTCCAATCGATGGTGGGAACATATTGCTTTGAAAATCACCCTTATGGTGTGTTGTATCTGCTAAAAAATGTCCACTTATTTTTAAATCTGCCAATAATATCTGAAAAAACTTTTGACTCAATGTTTCGCTAACGCCTTGACTTCCATCAATGAGGGCAATTTTTGTACGGTTATCTGCATTTTTTTCGATAGTCAATTTTGCATCTGCGCCAAAAAGCAAAAGACTAAACAAAAATGTAACTATAAAATATCTCAAATCAATCCTTTGCTATAAAATCAACATCAATAGTGAGAGTTCTTCCACTATTATGTGGTCCAAAACCAACATTTTGAAGTTGCTCGAGATATTGTATCAATCCTCTGTTGAAATCTTCATTAGTAGATTTTTGTTTAAGTACAAATTCAAATTGTCCTGATGTAAAAACTTTAAATTCAACTTTTGCCATCTGCCCGGCATACTCAGCTTGAGTTGGCCAACCCTCCAATGCTTTTATTATCCTTGCCTTATAAGCATCCTCGATACCACGCTCCCCACTACCCATATGTTCGTTAACTTTTGCAGTTGCACTACCAGTTGTGGAAGTATTGTCTGTTCGTTGAGCAGTTGTCGAAATAACTGGAGATGTGGCATTAGTAGGCTTAGTAGGCGTACCTATATTTGCAAATAAATCATTTGGATTGCTATGTTTAGGTTTCGTCTCTTCTTTCTTTGGTTCTTCTTTCTTTGGTTCTTCTTTCTTTGGTTCCTCTTTTTTTGGTTCCTCTTTTTTTGGTTCCTCTTTTTTTGGTTCCTCTTTTTTTGGTTCCTCTTTTTTTGGTTCCTCTTTTTTTGGCTCCTCTTTTTTTGGCTCCTCTTTTTTTGGCTCCTCTTTTTTTGGTTCAATCTTCTTAATTTTTGTTGTATTAATTTCAAGCGGGATTGCTTTTTCCTCTACAGCTTTTGGTTGTTCTATTGGAGGTTTTGGCTTTGATACCTGAGGCTTAGAAGGTGTTAGATTGGATGGTTGATTCACAGAAGCTGGAGCAACCTCTTGAGGAATATCAAGCGATATTGACACACTGATAGATTCTTCATTTTTTTCTACAAAATTTTTATTATGGTCTTTGTTGTGAGAAGTAAAATATAGCCATATACCGATCAAGGTAAAAAGGTAGATACCTATAGCATATATGGCACTAACCCAAGGCCTTATAGATTCATTGCGTAACAAGTGAAACATTTTGAAATCCAGCAGACTTAATCATAGACAACAATTTCATCACATCACCATAAGGCAAATCTTTGTCGGCTCTAATATAGATATCAGATTTCAAATCAAGTGATTTTGCTTGATGTACAAAATCATCGCCAAAGGCACTAAAGGTATATGAATCATTTTGAAAATAAATCTGAAGATTTTTATCAATTCGGACAGTTAGTGATTTTGGTTTTTCCACTTGTACAGTTTTTGAGCCATCTGGTAGTTTTATCTTTTCTTGATAAGTGATAGTTGGTGCTGTCACCATCAGTACAGCCATCAAAACAAGCATAACATCAACAAGTGGCGTTATATTTAAATCAGGGTTCTCATCCCAATTAAACATCAGTTTCTCCAATTTTTCTAGCTAAGATAATCTTTGACTCTGAATCAAGGAGAGAATTTAGCTCAAAAGCTTCTCTTTTGAGTACAAGGTGAAAAGTATAGGCAAAAATTGCTACAAATATCCCAACAGCTGTCACAAAAAGTGCTTCGGATATCGCAGGAGCAATGACACTCAAAGATGCACTCCCCTCACCACTTAGCGCAGCAAATGTCTCTAATATTCCTATTACAGTACCAAATAAACCTATAAATGGAGAAGTTGAAGATATGACTGCTAAAATAGTGAGATGTTTGGTAGAAGAACGGATCAAATCAGTAGATGCAGCTTGCAACAATTCTTTCGATAAAACGGACTCTTTAGTTGTATAAGCGTATAGCAAAGACCTTTTGTCTACTGTATCACTTCTACCCATATAAAGGTCTTTGAGCGACTTTGCCTCTATCTTTATCTTATTTTTTAAAAGATTATATCTATCTATAAAGACCCAAAAAGTCAAAATAAAATAAAACGATAAAACCAAAATTACAACAAGTATAATCGTACTTGTCGACGCTACAAAATGGGCTATGAGTTCTAGGAAACTCATCTTAAAATGACTTTCCTATCTGCTCAACTTTACTAACAGCCGCTGCAATAGCAGAGTTTGATGCTTCTGCACTTTTAAGTAGTGCTTTTGCTTCTTCGATAGCTTTTGCTATCTCACTATCATCGCCTACGAGTGCAATAGCTCCATCAACAATACATGTTGTTTTTGTCTCATCAACTTTAACATATCCTGAGTTGATTGCAACATCCATCTTTTTATCATCGCTAGTAGTTATAGATATAACCCCTGTATTTAGAAGTGAGACTAGAGTTGCATGCTCTGGAAGCACACCAAACTCACCTTCGCTTCCTGGAAGGGTTACTTGCTTGACATCATTGTCAAATATAAGACCATCAGGTGTGACAATCTCAAGCTTCATGAGTTTCATATGTGTCCTTTTAAGCAGCTTTTGCTTTCATTTTTTCATGTTTTTCGATTGCCTCACTGATACTTCCTACCATATAGAAAGCAGCTTCTGGCATCTCATCATATTTACCTTCAAGCAAACCTTTGAATCCTGCAATTGTCTCCTCAAGAGTTACATATACCCCTGGACTTCCTGTAAATACTTCAGCAACATGGAAAGGTTGCGAGAGGAATTTTTCTATTTTTCTTGCTCTCTCAACGACAAGTTTATCATCTTCGCTAAGCTCGTCCATACCCAAGATTGCAATGATGTCTTGCAAATCTTTATATTTTTGCAATATTTGCTGTACACCTCGAGCTACGTTATAATGCTCTTCTCCAATGATTTGTGGATCAAGCATTCTAGAAGTTGAATCCAATGGGTCAACTGCTGGGTAAATCCCTTTTTCTGCGATAGCACGGTTAAGAACTGTAGTAGCATCGAGGTGAGCAAATACAGAAGCTGGAGCTGGATCAGTCAAGTCATCTGCAGGTACATAAACTGCTTGAACAGATGTAATTGAACCTTTTTTAGTCGATGTGATTCTCTCTTGCAAAGCACCCATTTCACGACTAAGTGTTGGTTGGTATCCAACAGCTGATGGTATACGACCCAAAAGTGCTGACATCTCAGAACCCGATTGTGCAAAACGGAAGATATTGTCAATAAACATCAAAACATCTAGCCCCATCTCGTCACGGAAATACTCAGCCATTGTAAGACCTGTTAGTGCAATTCTATTTCTTGCCCCTGGTGGTTCACTCATTTGACCATAACACAATGCAACTTTGTCAAGTACATTTGAGTCTTTCATTTCATGGTAAAGGTCATTTCCTTCTCTTGTTCTCTCACCAACACCAGCAAATACAGAGTATCCACTATGTTTCATAGCAACATTGTTGATTAGCTCCATGATAATTACCGTTTTACCAACACCAGCACCACCAAAAAGTCCAACTTTACCACCTTTTGAATATGGTGCTAGAAGGTCTACGACTTTGATTCCGGTTTCAAAAACTTCTGTTTTTGTACTTTGTTCTTCAAATGGAGGCGGATCGCGGTGAATTGACCAAAATGTTTTTGCATTTACATCGCCAGCATCATCAATCGCTTCGCCAATTACATTAAAGATTCTCCCAAGAACCTCTTCACCTACTGGAACTTTTATAGAGTCACCTGTCGCTGTTACGAGCTGTCCTCTTGATACACCCTCACTCATATCCATTGCGATAGTTCTAACTCTTTTGTCTCCAAGTTGCGCTGCAACCTCCAATACCAATCGTTGCTCTTTCCCATCAACCTCAAATGTTGTCTCAAGGGCTTCATTAATCTCTGGTAAATAGTCCGTAAAATCGACATCAATTACTGGACCTAAGACTTGTACTACTTTTCCTGTCATTATCTTTCCTCTCTTTTATTATTTCATAGATTCCATACCACTGATAATCTCTATAAGTTCAGTAGTAATAGCTTCTTGTCTGGCTTTGTTGTATGCCACTGTAAGTGTGTTTACCATCTCTTTTGCATTTGTAGTTGCAGCGTCCATCGCTTGCATCCTAGCACTATGTTCAGCTGCTAATGAGTCTATCAAAGCATAATAAAGCGAATATTCAATATAACGCTTCACGAGTTCTTCAAGTAGTGTGTCGTTATCATCTGGCTCAATCTCAAGATCCGAAGTTGAAACTACATTCAAATCAAGTTTGCTTGAATCTGCAGGCAAAAGTTGGTCTTGTTTGATCTCTTGAGTTATCATATTGACATACCCATTGTGAACCACAATAATCTTATCTGTTTTCCGCTCTAGGTACTCTTGTGCTATTGCACTAATAAGAGCTG
>DSAK01000168.1 GCA_011372825.1 Campylobacterota bacterium
AATCTCTCAGCGATATTAGGATTGCTATCACTTCTTCTAGCTAGTGGAGAGATATCTATCGGGAAGTCTGTGATAAATGTAGGATTGATGAGTTTACTTTCTACAAATGTATCAAAAAGTTCTGCTTGGAGGTAACCCAATGAGAGATTTTTATCCACTTCTATCCCATTTTCTTTCAAATACTTTAGTGCTTTTGTTTTGTCATTAACAACATCTATAGGGACATTGCCAATGGAGCTAAGAGCATCTGTGTAAGAAATTTTTGCAAATGGTATTGCAAAATCAACTTCAAATTCACCATAAGGAAGTGTTGTTGGTAACTCTAATTCTCTAAAAAGATAGGCAAATAACTCTTGGGTTAAATCTATCAAATCTGTATATTTATGGTACGCCCAATAAAACTCTATCATGGTAAACTCTGGATTGTGGGTGTGATCCATGCCTTCGTTTCTGAAGTTACGATTTAATTCAAAAACTGCTTCCATGCCCCCAACGATAAGTCTTTTGAGGTACAGTTCAGGAGCGATTCTGAGGTATCTCTCTACATCAAGAGCATTGTGGTGCGTTATAAATGGTCTCGCATTGGCTCCTCCAGGAATTGGGTGAAGCATGGGTGTTTCAACTTCTAAAAATGCTTTACTTTCAAAAAATTTACGAATCAAAGATACTATGCGACTTCGAAGGACAAAGATATCTTTAACATCTGGATTCATAATCATATCGAGATATCTTTGACGGTATCGTATCTCTGGATCTTGAAGCCCATGAAATTTTGCAGGAAGTGGAAATATAGTTTTGGTCACTATCTCAAAAGAAGAGCAGTGGAGAGTAAGCTCACCCGTTTGGGTCACAAAAGGATAACCAGTAGCTACAACGATATCTCCCACTTCAATGAGTTTTTTTATGTTATTATAGTACCCCTCTGGCAAATCATCTCTACTGTAGTAGAGTTGTACTATACCATCGGTATCTTCGATTTTTGCAAACGCAGCTTTGCCCATAATACGAAGTAGTTTTATGCGCCCTTTGAGTGTACACTCTTGAGTAGTATCTTTTCTCTCCCCTTCGGGAAGCTCCTTGACGTAGCTATAAGTATCAAAAAATATCTTTGAACTAGTAGCTTTTGGTATCTCATTTGGATAAGGATTGATTCCTAGATTTTTCAACTCTTGACTTTTTTTAATTCGCTCTTGGATGTATTGGTTTTCAAATATCAAATCTTTTCCTTAACTTTCAGATTTCTGGCATTCAGAGCATATACCGATAAGTTTCATGCTGTGGTCCGTCATCTTAAATTGAAATTTTTGTGCGATTACTTTTTGTCTCTCTTCGATAATCTCGTCAAAAAACTCAAAAATCTTACCACACTTTATGCACACTAAGTGATCATGGTGTTTTTTGAGTCCAAGCTCGTACCGTTTACCTTGAGCACCAAAAGAGATAGAGGTGATAACCCCAGCATCTTCAAGTAGTGTTAGAGTACGATAAATTGTCGCTATACCAATTGTGATGTTTGGATAGATATGTTTGAGGCGATCATTTATCTCTTCGGGTGTAAAATGCTCATCATGTTCATAGAGAAATTTCAAGATCAATTCTCTTTGGCTTGTAAATTTTAAACCATTTTCTTTAAGGAGATATTTGAAGTTTTCTAGTAATTTATTATAACTGATCATGGTTTTGCCTTTGTTTTGTTGGCAACATTTGATTGTTGTGCTGGTTTTTCATTTGCAAGGTTGAGAGTTTTATCTTGCAATTGTTTATAGTCTAAATTGATAAGAAATGAGCCACTTGCAACAAGTACAGGATAAAGAACGCTTTGTTTGATTGCGGGTGCGATGTTGTCCTTAACTAGTGCGATATTGGAAAGTGATGCAGCAATTAGAGCAAATATAACAAAGTATTTCCCCCCACCTGCTACCATTCCTAAAAGATTATTTAAAAATCCAAGCCCACTCAAATTTGTGAGTCTTGAGAGTACTTTGCCGATACTAATGGCACTAGTCCATACGACAACAAGTATAATAAAAAAACCTATAAGAGTAAGGAGCGTTTTGTTTTCTATGGAGAAGATATTTGTATCGATAAATTCTCCAATTATAGGGGAGAATCTAGAGCCGACAAAGACACCAGCTACTAGCCCAACAAGACCTAATGCCTCTTTAATAAATCCATTGAGAAATCCTTTGATACCCAATAAAAGGACAATAGAGCCAATAATAATATCAAAGTAGTTTATATCAGCCATCAAAAATTACCTACCATAAAAAATATCATATTATATCTTAGCTATAGTAAAAAGCCTCTTAGTAAGGTCGTGGTACAAGTTTGGCTATCTCATCTGGTTTGTTTGCAAATTGGAATGCATTTTCTCGCGATATTACCCCTTGCTTGACCAGATTAACAAGAGCTTGAGTTTGTGTTTGCATCCCTGTCTCTTCTTGACCAAGTTGCATTTGAGAATAGATTTGGTGTACTTTGTCTTCGCGGATTAGATTTGCTATGGCGTGGTTCGTCACTAATATTTCTGCAGCTGCTACCCTGCCGCCACCAATTTTTGGCAAAAGGGATTGGGCGATAACTGCTACTAATGAAGTAGAGAGCATAGCTCTGATTTGGGATTGTTCGTCACCACTAAATACATCGATGATTCTGTTTACTGTTCCTGCTGCTGAGCTTGTATGAAGTGTTCCAAAAACAAGGTGGCCAGTTTCAGCTGCTGTTAGAGCAGCTTCTATGGTCTCTTTGTCACGCATCTCCCCGATGAGAATTACATCAGGGTCTTGTCTAAGGGCGTATTTGAGAGCGGTTGCAAATGATCTTGTATCTTCACCTATGCCACGGTGAGAAAAAACAGACTTTTGATTTTGGTGAATAAACTCTACAGGGTCCTCTATCGTGATGATATGTTTTTGTTCAGTTTTATTGATTTCGTTTAGCATTGCAGCAAGTGTAGTGGACTTACCAGAACCAGTAGGACCTGTGACAAGGATAAGACCTTTTTCTCTTTTTATGAGTTTCTTGTAAACGCTAGGGGCTTTGAGGTCATCAAGTGACGGGATTGAGATAGGGATTGTTCTAAATGCAGCTGCAATATCACCTAGTGTACGGTAGTAATTTGCTCTAAATCTACCAATTTTTGGCAAGAGAAGTGCAAAATCAAGCTCATCAAACTCTTCGAAGTGTCGCTTTTGTTTTTCGGTGATTAGGGAGTAGCACATCTCTTCGATATCCTCTCCTGTTAGTTTTGGTAAATTAACAGGCTTTAAAGAGCCATCAAGCCTTATGAGAGGTTCACTTCTGCTAACTAGATGTAAATCTGAAGCACCATATGCAACAACACTTTGGAGGAGTTTTTTGATATTGGATTCGGACATATTTATTCCTTTGTGAAATTTTTATTCAATAATTGCTGGGACTATAAAAAAATCATTTTCAGATTCTGGAGCATTGTTTAAAATCTTTTTGGATATCTCTTCTTGTGAAGATGGCTCGTCTAAACGCATTGGGGTTCCACCTGTGAGAGTTGAGAAGGATGCGTCCAGATTTGCAGTGTCAAGTTCATTTAAATTTTCGACATAAGTGACTATTTCAGATAGTTGAGATATTATCTCTGCTTTTTTCTCTTCGGCGATGTGTAGATGCGAAAGTTTTTCCAATTTCGCTAATACGGTGTTGTCTATTTGCAAAATCTCCCCTTTGAGGTATAATTTGAGATATTTTATTATTATATATTAAATTTGTTTAAGATATAACTACATGACAAAAAAATAGAAAGGTTAGAGAATGGAACAGTTAGATATGAGTTCTCCAGAGTTCTTAGAGGAGTTAGCTAAGACAAAAAAGTTTACCGACAAGGTATGTAGTCAGTTTGGTTATATGTACCATCCAAATGATGATGTAAATGAGGGTGTAATACTAGGCTTGGCACGACATAAAGTACTTTATGGCAAGAGATTTTGCCCATGTTTTATGGTGGTTACTGATACAGAAAATAGCGGTAAATTTAAAAGTGCTGATGATAGAGTTTGTCCATGTAAACCTGCTTTGGAGCATGAGATACCAAAGGAAGGAAAATGTCACTGTGGTATATTCTGTACTCCTGAGTATGTAGCTTCTCAGATGGAAATTAAAGGGCTATGATTGATGCAGAAAATTGCACCTGAAATCACCTCCAAACAGCTTATAGATCTACTTGAAAAACGCTCAAAAAAAGAGATAGATTTTTTATTAGTTGATGTAAGAGAGCCAGCGGAGTATGCTATGGGATATATCCAAGGTGTTGATATCCTTAAGCCCACTTCACTTTTTCGTCAGTGGGCACCATCTTTTCTTGAAGAGACTAAAAATAAAAATGTAATTTTTACTTGCCGTACAGGGAGTCGAAGTGGGCAAATACAGGCTATCTTTTCCCACAATGGTCACCAAGGTGCAATAAACCATATAGGTGGCATAATGTCCTACAGCGGACAAATTACAATCCCAAAAGGAGATTTATATGAACACCGTTGATTTGTTGTTGGCTCTTTTGGGGCGTAAATCTATCACTCCAGATGATGGAGGAATATTGGAGCTTGTCGCTTCTTATTTGGATGAGTATGAACCTATTTGGTTTAATAAAAATGGGGTAAAAAATCTTTTTTTAACGCGTAAATTTCAAGATGAAGGTATCCATTTTTGTTTTGCAGGACATGTTGATGTTGTGCCGCCAGGAGATGGATGGAATACAGATCCGTTTGTGCCAAGGGTTGAAGATGGAGTGATATATGCCAGAGGAGCACAAGATATGAAAAGCGGTGTTGCTGCGATGACAACAGCACTTAAGCAGGCAAGTGATTTTCAAGGGAGACTCTCTTTGTTGCTTACTTCAGACGAGGAGGGCGATGCAGTTGATGGGACACAAGCGGTGCTAGAGCATCTAAGAGATATCAATCTTCTTCCTGATTACTCCATCGTTGCTGAGCCTACATGTGAAGTGAAGTTTGGCGATGCCATAAAGGTTGGACGAAGAGGTTCAGTCAATGGAACGGTTTGGATAGAGGGGAGGCAAGGGCATGTGGCATACCCAGAAAAATCACTCAATCCTGTAGATATCTTAGCCCCTAGACTCTCATTGCTAAGTGGTGCAAAGTTAGATAGTGGAGATGAGGTATTTGCCCCTAGCCAGATAGTAGTTACTGATATTCGTGGTGGTATGGAGGTGACCAATGTCACCCCTTCTAGTGTGAAATTGATGTTTAATATCCGCAATTCAACCAAAACAACGATAGAAGATATACGTCTGTATATAGAAGATATTTTTGACAATACGCAATTTCGCCTTGAGCTAAAACAATCAGCATTTCCATTTGTAACAAAGAGCGATTCGCTCATTGCAAGCACACTTATAGATTCGATAAATTCTTTGTGTCATGTAGTGCCAAAATGTTCAACAGCAGGCGGAACAAGTGATGCTAGATTTATCGCAAATTATGGTATAGAAGTAGTAGAGTTTGGTGTCAAAAATGACCGTATTCATGGTGCAAATGAGTGTGTGGCGATAGAAGATGTAGAAGCGCTCCATGGAGTGTTTTGTAATGTTATTTCAAATTTAGATAAGGCAAGTAAATAATGAAAAAAATATTAGTTTTTATTTTGGTAGCTATAGGTACCATTTTTGCATCAGAATTAAAATGGCACACAGACATAAAAGTCGCTTACGAAGAGGCAAGTGAATATAATCAAACTATGCATGATATTTGCAGAGAGCACCTCGTGTTGTAGGTGCAAAAAATAAAGAGGATTGCATTTTCTGATACACAAGTTAAAGAGCGACTAGAGACTATGGTAGTAGTTTGGGCAATGAGAGAAGATAGAAAAGCATTGAGTGATTTTCCTTATGTCAAATGGGTTTTAACTATCTTTTTTGTTACCCCAAATCATGAAATAAATCAAACAATTACGGATTATTTTGATGCTAGTGATTTTTGAGCTATCTTGATGATTTGCAAAAATCCAAATAGGAGAAATGGTGTTTTTCAAGCGTCCTACAATTAGTGAATATATCCTTGCGCGACTTGTGACTGTTTTGGTTTTACTTGTGGTGATTTTTGGTCTATTTTTGATTTTATCGTTTGGCTTTCAAAAGATTGTTATTTTGACTATCATAGCGACGATTGTTGCTCTTGGGATTTTTGTCGTTATTGTCTATAGGGGTGCAAAAAAGATAGAAAGAGAGCTTAGTACAATTAATCTTTATTTAGCTAATATAGAAGAGATAGATAGTGTTGATTATGAGACAAATTTTTTTGCCAAAGAGTTTGAACAAATCAATCAAAATCTCATTAAAGTACTTAAAAAAGCAAAAAAAAGAGAAGAGATAAAACAAAGATACAACGCTAAGCTTAAGCTGAAAAATAGTCAAAGAAGCGATATGATTTCCGCTCTTGCTCATGAATTTCGCAACCCCATTGCTGCTATTATGGGGTATGCACAAACCCTCATTGAAGATCACGAGATACCCCCTAAGTTACAAGAGAAATTTTTGACAAAGATATACAATAATGGCCAAACCATTGAGTCGCTTCTAGCACGACTTATTTTGTGGAATAAATTTGAGAGCAAAGAGGCACAACTTCATCTTAGTAGTGTGGATTTATACGCTTTAGCACAAGGGGTCATAACATCTCTCAAGGAGAAATACAAAGAGCGAGAAATAATCCTTGAGGGAGAAGAGACTATAGCCTCTATTGACCGCACGCTTATGGAGATAGTTTTGAAAAATCTCATAGAAAATGGACTGAAGTACTCAAAAGATGAAGTGCGTGTTAAGATAGGCAAAAGTGGGATATTTATCGAAGATAAAGGAGTTGGAATACCACAAGAGCATATCGATAAGGTGACAAAAAAGTTTTATCGTTCCCGCGAACACAGTTGGGATAATTCGATGGGGCTTGGGCTCTCTATAGTGAAAACTATCTTAGCTATGCACAATACACAGCTTCATATCCAAAGTGTTCCCAATGAGGGCTCTGTGTTCTCTTTTGTCCTTCCATTGTAAAAAAGATAGCTTAGGGCTATTGCAGTTTTATTGATACTACCTCTCATATATTTCGTAAAATATGTTCGAATAAGGTCATGAAGTTTGCCGCAAGAATAAATAATATGAAGCAACTACTTAGTGCTTTGGCGAACATATCGAAGAGAAGATGACAAATTATGAAGAGTTACAAGAGAGATTCCCTGCTACAGCTTTTGTTTTTGAAAAAAAGATAAAACAGGCTCAAAAGACACTAGATTTCTTCCCACAAATACTCAAAGAGTATTTTTAGGCTCCAAAAAAGAGCTTATCGACTCCTGTGAGTATCACTCCAGTTAGGAGTCCACCAGCTAATCCAGCAAGAATATCATCCCCCATTAC
>DSAK01000153.1 GCA_011372825.1 Campylobacterota bacterium
CATAGGAAGTTTGCTTTTTATCTTTAGTGTGCTAGTTATCGCTGCTGTTTTGGGATTCTCTTCATTTGCTCTATTTTTGGCGATTCTCTTAGGTGCTATTATCCTTTTTGCAGGTGTCAAAGCCGCTTTTTTAGCAGTTGTCATCATCTACATACTCTGGGGGCTTATATTTATCATGCAACTACTTTTGTTTGACAACAACATAGCAAGTGCAAAAGAGTGGTTTTTGGCTCGTTATACCATGAAGAGTTTTCATATAGAGTATTATGCCTTTTATCCACTTCTAGGGATAATATATATACTTTTAGAATATTTGCCGCATCTAATATACAAAGATACACTATTGCGTTTTGATCCAAAAAATATATATAAAAAAATGGAGGATTTTCTCTCATCTAAAGAAAAATAAATATGTTATAATTTTTCAAAAACAACAAAAGGATAAAAATGATTCGAACTCTATTTTCCGCATTACTAGCTTTAATTGCTTTTATAGTTTTTACAGGATGCACTACAAAAGCTCCTGTCACCGGAAGAAATCAGCTTATACTCATGGATCCACAACAAGAGATGGCGATAGGGCACCAAGGGGCGAAGCAAATTTTAGCAAAATCAAAACGAAGCGCAAACCCTAGATACAACGCCATGCTAAACCGAGTTGGCACAAGAATCGCACAAGCCTCAGGGCAAACAAACTATAGATGGGAATTTCATATGATAGATGATGACAAAACTCCCAATGCTTTTGTACTCCCCGGAGGCAAGGTGTTTGTCTATACTGGAATCTTAAAATATATATCAAGTGATGATGAGCTTGCAGCAGTCGTTGCCCATGAAGTTGGACATGCATTGGCTAGACATGGTGCTGAGAGGATGACTAAGGGGCAACTAGTCAATATGGGTGGTCAGATATTACAAGTTGGACTTGGTGCAAGAGGGGTAAGCGCAGCAAACACAAGTGCCATTCTACAAGCTTTTGGAATGGCATCACAACTAGGAGTTATCTTGCCTTATTCGCGCGTTCAAGAGTATGAGGCTGACCGGATAGGATTGGTTCTAGCGGCAAAAGCTGGATACAATCCTAGCGCAGCACTTACATTTTGGCAAAAATTTATACAAGCAGACAAAAGCGGACAACGACAACCTGAATATTTTTCAACCCATCCAGATCCAGCTAACCGCATAGCAAAGATAAAAGAATTGCTCCCAGAAGTTATGCCAATATACGAACAAGCTAAAAGAAATAGATAGCCCTATACTTGCTAGAGTGAAACTCTAGCAAGTATTTTATTTGATTCTTTTTGGCTGTTTCTTACCCTCGATAATAAAACGCAAAGCATTTAATCTGATAAACCCTTCAGCATCTGCTTGATTATATACATCATCCTCTTCAAATGTAGAGTGCGCTTCACTATAAAGTGATGATTCAGAGCTTCTTCCCACAACTATCACATTGCCCTTATAGAGTTTTAGTCTCACTTCACCATTAACATTCTCTTGGGTGGCATCAATTGCTGCTTGCAATGCTCTTCTCTCTGGAGACCACCAATAGCCGTTATAGATAAGCTTTGCATAGCGAGGCATAAGCTCATCTTTTAGGTGTGCCTCCTCACGGTCTAATGTGATAGACTCTATAGCTCTGTGGGCTTTAAGCATGATAGTCCCACCTGGAGTCTCATAGCACCCTCTAGCTTTCATCCCAACATATCTATTTTCCACGATGTCAATTCGCCCAATCCCATGCTTGTTACCATAGTCATTGAGGGTTTTTAGTAAATTTGCAGGACTCATCTCTTTGCCGTTTATTGAGACTGGATCACCATTTTTGTATCCTATAGTGATATACTCTGCTTTGTCTGGAGCATTTTCTGGACTTGTTGTCCAAAGCCACATACTCTCCTCTGGTTCATTATCGGGATTTTCAAGCCAAAGACCCTCATAAGAGATATGTAGCAAATTTGCATCCATTGAGTATGGACTCACTGCTGGATTACCATCTGCATCAAGATGTTTTTGAGATATCTCAATCCCATGTTTTCTTGCGTAAGAGATGAGTTTTTCTCTACTATTTAAATCCCACTCTCTCCATGGAGCAATGACAGTGATATCTGGATCGAGCGCAAGATAACCCAACTCAAATCGAACCTGATCATTTCCCTTGCCAGTAGCCCCATGGCTTACTGCATCTGCTCCAACTTGAGCGGCAATTTCTATCTGTTTTTTTGCTATAAGTGGTCGCGCTATAGAAGTTCCGAGGAGATACTCGCCTTCGTAAATAGCATTTGCCCTAAACATAGGAAATACAAAATCTCTTACAAACTCTTCACGCAAATCGACAATAAAGATATTTTCTGGTTTTATCCCAAGCTTCAAAGCTTTTTCTCTTGCAGGTTCCACCTCTTCACCTTGACCCAAATCAGCGGTAAATGTCACCACTTCACAGTTATACTCATCTTGAAGCCACTTTAGGATGATGCTAGTATCAAGCCCACCACTATAAGCTAGGACTGCTTTTTTGATAGATTTTTTTACCATTTTTGACCTTTTGTCGAATATATTACATGGTTAATATTTTAACATAAAAACTCTCATAAAATCTTTTTGGTTATAATAGCAAAAAGGAGTCATCAGTGAAGCTAGGCGTAAATATAGACCATATTGCAGTTCTAAGAGAAGCTAGAAGGATAAATGACCCAAATCCTTTAGATGCCTTATCTATTTGCGAAAAAGTTGGAGTCGAGCAAATCACTATACATCTTAGAGAAGATAGGCGGCATATACAAGACAAAGATGCTCAAGAGATTATCATACGCTCCAAATTACCTGTCAATCTAGAGTGTGCTATTGAGTCTGGCATGATAGAGATTGCGTGTGCATTAAAACCTCATAGAGTGACTCTAGTTCCAGAAAAAAGGCAAGAGGTAACTACTGAGGGGGGATTGGCATTATCACTTGAAGACACTAGGCTGACTGATGGTATAAAAAATCTCCATGCACATGGTATAGAGGTTTCACTCTTTGTGGACCCTACAGATGAAGCCTTATCGGTTTCAAAAGAGCTTGGGGTAGAATGGATAGAGTTTCACACTGGAGCATATGCCAATATATTTGCTACTTTACATACCAACATCAAAGAGACCCACCATGCCATAAAATCTCTTGACTTACCAAAGAGCACACTACAAGATATGTTAGATAGTGAGCTTGCAAAACTCAAATCACTAAGTGCCAAAGCACACATTTTAGGACTACATGTAGCAGCTGGTCATGGACTTAACTACGACAATGTAAAAGCTATTGCACAAATTGATGATATAGAAGAGCTAAACATAGGTCAAAGTATCATAGCCCGTTCAATTTGGGTAGGGCTCAAGAGGGCTATCTTGCAGATGCAAGAGGCGATAAAGTGATGAAAAAAGTTGCTATTAGTGTGGGTGATTTAAATGGTATCGGCATAGAGCTTATCCTTAAAAATCACACCTTCATCTCACAGCTAGTCACTCCACTATACTGTATAGATGAGACGATGCTCCTTCAAGCAAGCCAAAAACTTAACTTGCCAATTCCGCAAGATTTTTATATAGAACATATCGCATCTAAACCCTTTGATATTCAAGCAGGCGAGATAGACGCCTCTAGTGGGGAGTATAGTTTTACTTCATTTGCCAAAGCTGTACAATTGGCACAAAACAAAAAAGTAGATGCGATATGCACCTTGCCAATCCATAAAAAAGCGTGGGAACTAGCTAGTGTGCGATACAAAGGACATACCGATGCGTTGAGAGATTTTTGCCAAAGTGAGGCCATCATGATGCTTGGATGCCCTGCTTTGTATGTAGCTCTTTTTACAGAACATATCCCCCTTAAAGATGTAGCAGAAAATATAACCGAAGAGAAACTTATACGATTTCTTATCGATTTTGCCCACAATATCAACACCACCAAAAAAGTAGGGATCTTGGGGCTCAATCCTCACGCTGGTGATGGTGGAGTGCTTGGAGATGAAGAAGGTATCATACAAGGGGCAATCTCAAAAGCAAATGAAAAAATAGGATATGAATTTTATGATAAAAACATTTTAGTCCCTGATATTGCTTTTACGCCACACACAAGAGAGAAATACACTCACTTAGTTGCAATGTACCACGATCAAGGCTTAGCGCCCCTTAAGGCTCTTTATTTTGATGAGAGTATCAATGTATCTTTGAATCTACCATTTGTTAGAACTTCAGTAGATCATGGAACCGCATTTGATATCGCCTATAAAAAAGATAGGGCACTAAGTAATAAAAGCTATATCAATGCGATAAGATACATAGAAAAAAGTTAAAATTTACACAAACAAGACGCTACAGTCATTATAATACACAAACTAGAAAATCAGATAAAACTCAAATGACTCCTCTTAGGGGAGACAATCCTAAAAAAGTCCACCTTTTTTATGGACGATATTACAATTCTCATCCATACTATCTACTAACTCGTCTTTGCATTTTTGGCACAAATAACGACATGTTTGCATATCATAATAGATAGTATCACCATTTGGTAAAAAAGTATAACACTCACTACAAACATTGGTTACTCGCATGAGTATCCCCTCATTTGCCTCTTGCTCAACAAAACATCTATCACCCTTAGTCATCTAATGCTCCTTTTGTCAATTAGGCAAGCTTTTCTAACATCTCTTTTGCTTCCACCAAAGAGTTATCAAGCTCATACGCTTTTGCATATGCTACTTTTGCCTCAGTGGTATCTTGTGTATCAAGTAGAGTATTAGCATAGTTAAAATAGTGCGGCGCATACTCACTATCTATCTCTATAGCTCTTTTATGATGGACTATAGCTTCTTCTAAATTCCCCTCTTTGTGGAAGATATTTGCCAATGCACTATGAGCCAAATCATCCCTATCATCAAGAGTCAAAATGGTATTATAAGTCTCTTTCGCATCGTCTAAATTATTTGACTGAAGATAAACATACCCAAGTCGCTGTAACACTTCTATATTTTTATCGTCAATTATCAATGCACTTTGGAGAGCTTTTTTTGCTTCGAGCATATCCCCTTTAGCTACTGCCTCATCCCCCAATTTGATTAACTCTTGGAACCTGTCTGTTGGTGGTTTAGGTGTTGAAAATATCTTATCAGGGCGACTCACACCTCCTATTTGCTCACTAGGCAAAGTAGCTTCAAAGTCCTCGCCTCTTTTGGGGTAATCTCCACTAAAAAGCTTCTTGAAAAAAATATAAAATATACCTATAGCAACTAAAGCCAGGAAAATTTGTACGATATTCATAATCTCTCCTATTTATTTTAAAGATAAGTAAAAAATGTATCTAAAATTATCTCTACTCACGCCTTGGTCTATTTTGACAGCAACAATGAGATAAATTTATTATCTCTTGTGCTCTAATAAGGTTATCTTCTATTTTAATTTCATAAAGTAGATTATAGTATAATCATTTTAAATTTGCATAGAGAGAGTAAAAAAATGGGGCTTAAGCAAGAGATACAAAACAATATAAAAGATGCCATGAGAAACAAAGATAATGCCAAAAGAGACACCTTGCGAAATATCCAAACCATGATTAAACAAATAGAGGTTGATGAGAGGCGTGAGCTTAGCGATGATGAGATAGTCAAACTCATCTTCAAGTATGCCAAACAAAGAGAAGATGCTAGAGGGCAATTTATGGCAGCAAATCGCCTTGATTTGGTAGAAAAAGAGGATATGGAGCTTGCCATCATAGAGCCATATCTTCCAAAACAACTCAATGATGATGAACTCAAATCAAAGCTTCAAGAAATTATCACTTCAGTTGGCGCATCATCGATGCAAGATATAGGCAAGGTTATGGGTGCTGCCAAAAGTGCTTTGGGAAATAGCGCTGATGGTTCACGGATAAATGCTATGGCAAAAGAGTTGCTTGGATAACCAAAAGAGAGATTTTAAATCGAGGCTTTAGGCTCTAAAAAGCTTTTTTGTCACTTTGGATACTAAGATATTTTGGCTTAAGATTCAAAAGGGTGATTTCAGGCAATGAGCCAAGTCTCATTGGTGGTCCCCAATATCCAGTTCCTCTATTGACATACACCTGTATCTTATCGTTGTGTTTATAGTGTCCAGCTATATAGGGCTGTTGTAATTTTACCAAAAATCTAAATGGGTAGATTTGCCCACCATGAGTATGGCCGCTTAACATCAAATCAATATCATGATTTTCTGCCTCTTTGATAAACAAAGGTTGATGGGCAAGGAGTATAGTTGGCAAATCGCTATCACATCCTCTCAGTGCTTTAGTGATATCTGGCTTATACCGACCAACTCTATAGCCAAAGATATCATGAACTCCAGCTAGATTAAATCCTAAGCCCTCATCGCCTATATAAACTGACTTATTGTCCAATACTTTGATACGATTTAGTTCTAAAAGGGCTAATATCTCTTTTGTGTCATGCAAAAACTCATGATTGCCAGTGACAAAAAATGTTCCGTATGTTGACTCAAGCAAAGAGAGTTCTTGGATTGCATTTTTGGCGTAAATCATTTTGATATCTACCAAATCTCCAGTGATTACAACCAGATCAGGCTTCATGGCATTCACTTTTTTAACTATTTTGCGGATAAACTGCTCATCGATAAGCCCACCGATATGGATATCACTTAGTTGTACTATCTTGTACTCTTTTTTTAGTTTTCGAAGAGTTATATCAGCAGACTCTACAGCAATATCCCTTGCTTCCTGAAGTGATCTACCGATAAAAATCGTAGCCAACGAAATAGCACTCACATCAAGTGATTTTCCAAAAAATTCCCTTCTTGATTTTGACCATGGAACTAGCTCGATTGCAACACGGAGCAAATCATAAATTAAAGCGGTACAAAATAGCAAAAATATAACCCCAATTGGTATTGAAAACAAAAGATGGGCTATTTTTGGAGCTTCAGGGTAGTATCTAGTGGCTATATAACCCACAACTCCCACAAGGTTTACAATCAAAAAAAGGGTAAAAACTCTTTTGTATCTCTCTAGAA
>DSAK01000105.1 GCA_011372825.1 Campylobacterota bacterium
AGAAGCTGCCCAAAGACAAATCTAAAGGCAAGTGGTTCATTTGCAAGGATATCTAAAAAAAGCTCTACTTTTGAATCGTTATCGATACCTTTATTGCTAGTTGCCTCCAAAAATTTCCAAAAATGTTTTAGAGATTTTACATCTTCTCCCAAAAGCTCAAGTGGGACTAAAGTCTCTTTAGCTTTTTTATAGTCATGCATCGCCTCATAGACAATCCCTAAGGCATAGAGGGATTGTAAATTGCGTGGCTTTTGGGCTAGTATCGCTAGATAGATAGATTGTGCCCTCTCCAAAAAACCAGCTTGTATATAAGTTTGCCCCAAATATCCCATGATTTCGTATTTGGTTGGCTCTTCTGAAGAGTTTTTTATGAGATAGAGATAGATACTAATTGCTTTGTGGTACTCACCATTTTTATCAAAAGCTTTTGCAAGAAGTGACAATGGCGTGAGCATAGATGGGCTATATGGAGTTGTGTTTTCATCTATGATACACTCTTTTGATTCAAATTTTTCCAAAAAAGAGACAAGGGCTAATTGGTCATTTTTGGTTTTATATATACTCCACAAGTATGTACCAATAGCTATAAGAAAGCCTATAAATACAAGAATAACGATACTAAAAAGTGGATCGTGATAGGTAGGCAAAATCTGCTCCAAAATATTCCTTGTTGGTTTAATGACGATGAAGATTATAGCAAATTTGATATAATGTTGCCATGATTGAAAAAACATCCATTGAGTCTCTCAAAGCCACTATTGATATTGTTGATGTTGTAGGCAATTATGTAGAGCTTAAAAAAACAGGTGCAAACTACAAAGCGTGCTGTCCATTTCATGGAGAAAAAACGGCGAGCTTTGTAGTGAGCCCCTCAAAGCAAATATACCACTGTTTTGGTTGTCAAGTGGGTGGTGATGCTATAAAGTTTGTGATGGAAATAGAGAAAATCTCCTATCCAGAAGCGATAGAAAAGCTAGCTTCAAACTATAATTTTACCTTGCAATATACCCAAAATATGAGCGATTATAGTGATATCAAAACTATCCTTGAGAGGCTACAGCAGTGGTATAGCAAAAATCTTACCAAAGACCAAGAGGCACAACAATATTTGCACCAAAGGGGGATATCTCAAGCCTCTATAGAGTTATTTGGGCTAGGGTGCGTTGGTCAAGGCTCTAGCGTAATGGCATTTCTAAATGGGATACTAGCACCTTTGCCAAAAGCTCAAGAGGCAGGAGTGCTGGCAACTGGAGAGAGTGGTTTGTATGCTAGACTCACAGAGAGAATCACCTTCCCTATCTATAGTGCAAGTGGTGCTATAGTTGGATTTGGTGGACGCACCATGGGGAATCACCCAGCTAAATATATCAACTCTCCACAAACAAAATTGTTTAACAAATCGCGCCTTTTATATGGTTACCACTTAGCAAAAGAGTCTATCTATCGCAATAAAAAAATCATTATTTGTGAAGGGTACTTAGATGTAATCATGCTCCATCAAGGTGGCTTCAAAGAGGCAGTTGCTACCATGGGAACAGCACTAACCAAAGAGCATTTGCCACTTTTACGCAAAGGTGACCCACAAGTTATATTGGCTTACGATGGTGATGATGCAGGGGTAAATGCTGCCCTTAAAGCAGCGACTCTTCTAAGTCAAAGTGGATTTGATGGTGGTGTAGTACTTTTCCCAAATGGTCAAGATCCAGCAGATATGATAACAAGTGGCAAAGGGGAAGTGGTGGCAAAACTCTTTCGAGAGAATCAACCTTTGGTCTCTTTTGTACTAGAAAAAATCATTGCACCATACGACCTAAACCACCCCCAAAGCAAAGAGGCAGCTTTTGGCGAGATAAAGAAATATCTCTCTACTCTAAGTGAAATCATCAAAGAGTCTTATATCCCAGTTGCTGCAACTCTGCTTGGGATTACACCATCACTTTTTATAAAAGGGGTGAGCACTCAAAAGGTTCGCGAGAAATTTTATGAGACACAAGATGATTTGGGAAAACTTAGTATCCTTAAAACACTTTTAGAAAAACCTAGCCTCATAGATGATGTTCTTGATGTTATTGAACCAAATATGTTTGAACGGTACATGCCTCACTTTGAAGCTATCGTTGCAAACGATATAGAAAATCCTCTGATTAGGGCGTTAGAGCTTGATGAGACGATCCAAAGTTTTAGTGAAGAAGAGTTGTGGGAGTCGCTAAAGCACTTTTTGATTAAGCATTACGAAAACAAACTCAAACAAATCAACAAAAGTACCACACTCTCATTTGGACAAAAAACACTCTATATCCGAAAAATCAAATCAGATATCTTGCCAAAACTAAAAAAAGGAGAGCTTTTTTCTCATGAATGCATTAGCACTATTTAGTGGGGGGCTTGATAGTATGTTGGCGACAAAAATTATCGCTGATATGGGTATCAATGTCACCGCATTACATATCGATATAGGATTTGGAAACAAAAAAAACATCAACGAAACCCTCCAAAAGAGAGCCTTGCAAGCTAGTGCATCATTTTTGAGTATCGATGCAAGAGAGGAATATATCCAAAAAATCCTCTTTGATCCTCTCTATGGATATGGTAAAAATTTCAATCCATGTATCGATTGTCATGGGTATATGTTTCGCATCGCAAAAGCTATGATGGATGAGTTTGATGCCTCTTTTATAGTCACTGGCGAAGTTCTAGGGCAACGCCCCATGAGTCAAAGAGGTAAAGCGATGAAGCTAGTGAACAAGCTAGCAAATGATACTGAGGAGAAACTTATCTTGCGGCCACTAAGTGCAAAACTAATGGCGCGAACAACACCTGAGATTAATGGGTGGGTTGATAGAGAAAAACTCTTTGGTATATCAGGCAGAAGTAGAGATATTCAGATAAAGTTAGCCAAGCAATACAATTGGGAAGACTATGAGAGTCCTGGAGGTGGATGTCTCTTGACCGACATCCATTACAGCCAAAGGATAAGGGAGCATATAGCTCATGATAATTTTAGTGTAGAAGATATTGAACTACTCAAATTTGGTAGACATTTTAGACTCACGGATGGGGCAAAACTCATAGTTGGCAGAAGCCAAGAGGACAACGCTTCTTTGAAGAAAATAAAAAGCGATAAATATGTCTCTTTTAATACTCCTATCTTTGGACCTTTGGCACTTTTGAGCAAAAATGCTTCACCTCAAGACAAGGCTTTAGCAGCGAAGATAGTCATCACTTACACCAAAAGTACACAAGGGGAGATTTATGATATTTGTATAGATGATGAGATATACAAAGTGAGTCCATTTGAATCGAAAAATAGTCTCCAAAAATATTTTTTTGATAGCAAATTAAGCTGATTTTAGGTCATAATGATATAAAATTTGTGCTCCTCAATCGTGGGGCATTAGCTCAGCTGGGAGAGCGCTTCGCTGGCAGCGAAGAGGTCAGCGGTTCGATCCCGCTATGCTCCACCACGGCACAATCTAACAAATACCATCTAAACCCCTGAAAAACATTTGCAAATAAATGTAGCATCCCTTAATCAAATTTATACTACAATTTACAAATCAAAAAAAGGATAACATAGATGAACATCCTACTTATCAATAAAAATCCGATTGTCTCAAGGCTCATGGAGCTTGCTACTCAAAATAGTGAAACACAAATCATAGAGACAAAAGATACCAACGCTATAGCAAACTCAAGCCAATACGATATCGTTTTTGTCGATGATGGGTGTTGTAATCCTTTAGATATCGATAACTACTTCCAAAAGACTCCACTATCAACTCCTCTCATACTAATTGCAAACAAAACGACCCTTTCACTTTTAAAAAATGGGCCAAAAGGGGTGGCGCATATCCTTAAAAAACCATTTTTACCTTCACACCTGGTGGCACTTTTGGAAAATATAAAGGAAAAAAAGGGAGAGAGTCAAGGGGTACTTGATCTACAAGAGATAGCTACTATCAAAGAAGTTCTACAAACTCAAGCTTCAGAGCTTACTACAGAAAAAACTCTCACACAAGAGGATTTAAATATGATCGATTTTGTATTTGAGCAAAGCTCCCCTTCGAAAGAAGATGCACTTCTAAAGGCTATAAAAAAAATGAAACCAAAAAAAATCAAAAAACTCCTTAAAGATGCCAAAATCACCCTCACGCTTCACTTCCCAAAAGAGTCCTAATGCAAGGTGCTATACTCGTTCTCTCAGGTCCTAGTGGTGCTGGTAAGAGTACTATCATCTCTAATGCTACAAACTCTATAGGTGCATACTATTTTTCTATCTCTACAACCACAAGGTCTCCACGAAATGGTGAAAAAAATGGCAGAGAGTATCACTTTGTCTCAAAAGAGGAGTTTGAGACAGGGATACAAGAGGGTGATTTTTTGGAATATGCTAAAGTGCATGATAATTACTATGGCACTTCACTCAAACCTGTTCAAAAAGCACTCAATGAGGGTAAGCTTGTCATTTTTGATATCGATGTTCAAGGGCATCGTCTGATTCGCCAAAAACTAGGAGACATCACAACAAGTGCATTCATAACACCACCATCACTTGAGATTTTAAGTCAACGGCTTTTTAGTCGACTAACCGATGAGAGACAAGTGATACAAAAACGGCTAGAAGTTGCAAAACATGAGATACTAGCTATCAAAGAGTACGATTTTCTCATCATCAACGATACAATCTCTCAAGCAACTGAGCAATTTATAAAAGTAGCAAATGTAGCAAGGCTCAAACAAAGCGATAGACAAAAAGATAGTTTCTTGCGTCAATGGTTTGCTCAAAGTTAAAAAAGTTTAAGTATAATATCAACAAATAATACACTAAGGATAGAAGATGGGAATGCCTGGAGCTACTGAGCTACTAATTATACTTGCTATTATTGTTGTGCTTTTTGGAGCAAAAAAGATTCCTGATCTTGCAAAAGGTTTGGGTCAAGGGATTAAAAACTTCAAAAAATCTGTAAAAGAGGATGAAGAAGAGCCAAAAGAGATAACTTCACACAAAGAAGATGAAATAAAAAAACCAAAAACAGAAAAAGACAACGCCTAATAAAAATCGACCATATATCTAGCCGTACAAGATACAATTAGATATATTTACCTCATTTACAATGGAACACCTATGAAACTTAAAGCACATATTGGCACTATCATCCACGAAGCATTCAATCGTCTTGACATTAGTTTATCTTCAGAGATTCAAGTAGTTCCAGCTTCGAGAGTTGAGTTTGGAGATTTTCAATACAACGGTGTCATGAAGCTTGCAAAATCTATGGGAAAAAATCCCAAAGAATTAGCACTCCTTTTGGCATCACAGATAGATACTAGTGGTGCAATTGCAAAAGTTGAAGTCGCTGGACCTGGATTTGTCAATATTTGGCTAAATGATAGTTGGCTTGATGGCGCTATTGGGAATCTCTTTGAAAATCGATTCGACAATTTTGCAAATAGCCTAAATCCTGAAACAATCGTTGTTGATTACTCTGGCCCAAATATGGCCAAAGAGATGCATGTAGGGCATCTTCGTTCGACTATCATCGGTGATAGCCTAGCGAATCTATTTGAATTTTTAGGACACAAGGTAATCCGACAAAACCATATAGGGGACTGGGGGACGCAGTTTGGAATGCTTATAGCCTACCTAGAGGAGCAAGACTCAGCAGCGTATGCAAAACTCAAAGATTTAGAAGAGTTTTATAAGCTAGCAAAAACTCGTTTTGATAGTGATACCAAATTTGCAAACAAAGCTAGAGACTATGTAGTCAAAATCCAAAGCAAAGACAAACACTGTTTAGGGCTATGGGAGAAGTTTATTTCAATCTCCCTTGCCCACTCTCAAGAGGTGTATGATAAGCTAGGAGTTTTACTCACACCCAAAGATGTAAGGGCTGAGAGTTTCTATAACGATATGCTGCCAGAGATTATCTCTCATCTAGAACAAAAAAATCTTCTTACCGTAAGCGATGGGGCAAAATGTGTCTTTTTGCCCGAAGAAGAGACCCCTGTTATCGTCCAAAAAAGAGATGGTGGCTATCTCTATGCCACTACCGATTTGGCAGCTCTTTTTTATCGCTACAAAACACTCAAAGCAGACAGAATCTGTTATGTGGTCGATGCAAGACAATCCGAACATTTCAAGCAAGTATTTAAAGTAGCAAAACTAGCTTCATTTGTTGGGGATGAGACAGTGCTAGAGCATATCGCTTTTGGTACGATGATGGATAAAAATGGCAAACCATTTAAAACTAGAGATGGTGGAACCATAAAGCTTATAGAGTTGCTTGATGAGGCGGTTTCTAGAGCAAAAGATGCTATCAAATCCAAAGAAAATCTCAAGCCTGATGAACTTGAAAAGTTGGCACAAACTATAGGCATTGGAGCAGTTAAGTATGCCGATTTGAGCGTCAATAGAGAGGCAAACTATATCTTTGATTGGGATAAAATGCTTAGTTTTGAGGGGAATACCTCTTTGTATCTCCAATATGCCTATGCAAGAATCCAAAGCATATTTAGTAAAACACAAATCGAACTAAACAAAGATAAGCTAGCAATCCAAAATGAGCTAGAGCATCGACTTAGTATTTTGTTGTTAAGCTTCAAAGAGGTATTGCTCCATGCCGCAAAAGAGGCTACACCACACACTATAACCTCTTACTTGTATGATCTTGCAACACTATTTATGCAATTTTATGAGAGTTGCCCTATCCTAAAAGAGGGGGTGAGTCCTAAAGAGCAAAACACTAGACTCATACTCGCACAAATTACCGCAGATACCATCGCTCAAGGGTTAAAAATCCTTGGTATTGGTGTCGTACAAAGACTCTAATCTTAGGGGCAGATATGATAAAGACAAGTGCGTTTATACTTCTAGCTCTATGGCTATTTTATATATCATGGAGATACTATCGCACTAGAGAGTTAGTCCCGCTACTTTTGGCTGTTGTGGCAATTCTTATCATAGGAACATCAGCTATCATTGGCAATATCACCCGTCC
>DSAK01000187.1 GCA_011372825.1 Campylobacterota bacterium
CTTATACACAAAGGGGTTCAGATAGTTGTAGCTACCCCTGGAAGACTAAAGGACTTGTATAAAAAAGGGAAAATAGATATTTTTAATCCTGAAGTTGTTGTACTTGATGAAGCTGATGAGATGCTTGATATGGGCTTTTTGGATGATATTAAAGAGATTTTTGAATATATCCCCCAAAATAGACAAACTCTTCTCTTTTCAGCAACTATGCCAGAGCCTATAAAGGATTTGGCTGAAGACATCTTGTATAAGCCTGAGTTTATCTCTGTTTTGGGCGATTCTGAGACAACAAATAATATTATCGAGCAACGCTATTATGTTATCCAAGAGAATCAACGAGATGAAGCTATCGTTAAGCTTCTTGAGACTGAAGATACTGATAAATGTATCATTTTTTGTCGTATGAAACGGGAAGTTGATAGGCTCACTGAGCACCTTGAGGCTTTAGGGTTTTTAGCAAAAGGTTTGCATGGCGATATAGAGCAAGATGAAAGAGAGAGTATTATCAAAGCTTACAGAAGGGGCGAAGTGAAGATAATGGTAGCTACCGATGTTGCTGCAAGGGGACTTGATGTAAAAAATGTAAGTCATGTATTTAATTATCATATACCCTTTGACCCACAAAGTTATGTTCATAGGATAGGACGAACAGGAAGAGCCGGGAAAAGTGGACAAGCAATTACGCTAGTCTCTACAGAAGAGTTTAGAGAGCTTCAAAGGATACAAAAGGAGGTAGGTGCTCAAATGAAGCTAGCTACGATTGCTACTACTCAAGACATCTCCGAAAATGATAGTCTCTTGTTGATTGAGAAGATTATGTCGTTACCACAAAACAAAGAAGCAGAGATGATGATAGCTCGCACAAGCCATATAGATTCATCTATTTTGCTCCAAAAGTTAATGGGGTATTTTCTCTCTCGGGAGTCATCTGTTAGGCAGATTGGGTACAGTCAAGAGGTAGTTTCAAACATGCTTGATGAGATGCAACAAGGAGAGATTGCCTCTAAAAAACACATGCGTCAAAAAAAACGAAAATAATGGTAAACTTTAACTTCAAAACAAGTAAAAGTAGTTTACAATTTCGTTAACAAATTAGCCACAAGAGGGGTTTAGATGGAGTTACACTTAGTCGAAGAAGCTACAAAGTTTATGCTTCTAGGTATGGGCATTGTGTTTTTGTTTTTGTATATTTTGGTTTTGCTTATGCAGCTTCAAGCTAAAATTATCAATCGTTTTTTTCCAGAAAAACCTTCAACTCCAGTAGCGCAAAATGACTCTGAAAACAACGCACATATAGCAGCTATAATCGCAGCTATAGCTGAATACCGCAAACACTAATCCAAAAAAGGTTAAATAATGGCAAAAAAATATATCGATATAATGGATACTACCTTTAGAGATGGGTTTCAATCTGTTTTTGGTGGTCGTGTTTTGATGAACGATTTCCTGCCTGCTGTAGAGGCTGCTAAAAATGCTGGTATTACCCATTTTGAATTTGGCGGGGGAGCTAGGTTTCAATCTTTGTTTTTTTATCTTCAAGAAAACGCCTTTGATATGATGGATAAATTCCGAGAAATTGTAGGACCAAATGCAAATTTGCAAGTCCTCTCAAGAGGCATCAATACTGTGATGCTTGATACTGGCAGTAGAGAGATGATAGATTTGTTTGCAAAACTTTTTGCCAAACATGGTACAAGTACAGTGCGAAATTTTGATGCACTCAACGATGTAAACAATCTCATCTACAGTGCCGAATGTATCAAAAAGTATGGGATGAATCACGAAGTTGTTGTAACTATCATGGATTTACCTCCTGGATGCAAAGGGGCACACGATGTGTCATTTTATGAAAAGACATTACGCAAGATCCTTGATAGCGGGATAGAATTTGATAGTGTTTGCTTCAAAGATGCTAGTGGAACATCAAATCCACATAAAGTGTTTGAGACAATTGCTATGGCACGCAAATTGTTGGGGGATTCAGTCCATCTTAGGCTCCATACTCATGAGACAGCAGGGGTGAGTGTTGCTTCATATTTGGCAGCCTTAGAAGCTGGTGCAAACGGTATAGATATGGCAGCTAGCCCAGTTAGTGGCGGAACAAGTCAGCCAGACATCCTTACTATGCTACATGCAACAAAAGGGACTGATTACAACCTTGGAGATTTAGAGATTTCAAAAGTTTTAAAATACGAAGAGGTTCTCAAAGATTGCTTGAGTGAATACATGATTCCACTTGAGGCGACACAAATATCTCCACTTATTCCATTTTCTCCAATGCCAGGTGGTGCACTAACTGCCAATACGCAGATGATGCGAGATGCGGGAAATTTAGACAAATTTGATGCTGTGATTGCTGCGATGAAAGAGGTGGTAGAGCGTGGCGGATATGGTACTTCGGTCACACCTGTGAGCCAATTTTACTGGCAGCAAGCATTTGCTAATGTGATGTTTGGACCGTGGAAGCAAATCGCACCTGGGTATGGCAGAATGGTACTTGGATATTTTGGAAAAACTCCAGTTGAGGCAGACCCTGAGATAATAGCTCTTGCTAGTGAGCAGTTAGGGCTTGAGCCAACTACTGAAAATCCATTGGATTTTGCAGATACAGATGAGACTAAAAGTATAGCTTATTGGACGAAGATTCTTGAAGAAGAGGGGCTTAGTGTCTCTGATGAAAATCTATTTATCGCAGCTTCATGTGATAAAAAAGGGATAGCGTTCTTAAAAGGTGAGAGTCCTTTGATGGTTCGTAAAAATGAAGCAAACAATTCAAAAGGAGTGCATATGTCAGGGAATTATACAGTGATGGTTGATGGGAAAAAGTATAGCGTTCAGGTAGTTGAGGGGGAGGCAGATATCCAAATCAAGCCAGTTGAAACTCAAGTCCCTGCTCAAGTAGCAACTCAAGAAACAGGTGGAGCTGGCAATATAGAGATACACTCACAAACTCCAGGAAATGTATGGAAAATATTAGTAAATCCAGGAGATAGTGTCAAAGAGGGTGACAAGATCATGATTTTAGAAGCGATGAAAATGGAGATAGATATCGCAGCTCCACAATCTGGTAAAATTTCTTCAATCAATGTCAATGTTAACGACAGTGTTGCAGATGGTCAACTTCTAGCTACAATGGAGTAGTAATGCAGCTAAAATCATTATTTTTTGCTACCATATTTGCCCTTTTTGCAAGTCTTTCCACGCTTCAAGCATCAACTTCTGAAAATGTAGCAAATCCTCAAGTTCAACAAGAGTATGAGTCTAAAACTCTAACAGAATTGGTTAGCAGCTTCATGCAAAGAACGGGTATAGCAGCACTTGCATTTCCAAAAGATGGAGTGACAAATGGTCACGGCGATGTGATGACACACTTTGAGCAATCTCTGGGTCGACTGATAATGTTTGTTATCATATTTATTTTGTTTTATCTAGCAATTGCAAAAGGCTTTGAGCCACTATTGCTTATCCCTATCGCTTTTGGTGGACTCTTGGCAAATATACCTATAGTCAATATGACAGCAGATGATGGATTTTTGGGAATTATTTATAATCTAGGTATTGCAAATGGATTGTTCCCACTAATTATATTTATGGGTGTTGGCGCAATGACCGATTTTGGACCACTTCTCTCTAGACCAAAAACAGCACTTTTAGGGGGTGCTGCACAATTTGGTATATTTGGTTCACTAATTGGTGCAGCAGCACTTTCTCAGTATACAGGAATTGTAGATTTCTCTTTGGAACAATCAGCTGCTATCAGTATCATTGGTGGTGCTGATGGACCTACATCTATTTTTATAGCAACCGCTCTTGCTCCTGAGCTTTTGGGAGCTATTGCCGTTGCTGCTTACTCTTATATGGCACTAGTACCTGTGATTCAACCACCTATCATGAAAGCTTTGACCACTGAAGAGGAGCGACAAATCGTTATGAAAACAGGTCGCAATGTTCATAAGCTTGAGAAGCTTTTGTTTCCTTTGATGATATTGATGATGACTGTATTTTTCCTGCCGGATGCAGCTCCACTTGTGGGTGCTTTTGCATTGGGTAATTTCGCAAAAGAATCAGGAGTTGTAGATAGACTCTCTAATGAGATGCAAAATTCACTCGTCAATATAGTGACAATCTTTTTGGGTCTTGGTGTTGGCTCAAAATTAGCATCTGATAAATTTTTAGTTCTTGAGACACTGGGTATAATGGTTATTGGCTTGGTTGCATTTGCACTTGGCACAGCTATGGGGGTAATCATCGCTAAAATTATGAATAAATTTAGCAATGAACCTATCAACCCACTCATTGGAGCAGCTGGGGTATCTGCTGTACCTATGGCAGCTAGAGTAGTGAGCAAAGTTGGCTCCGAGGCAAAACCTGGCAATATCTTGTTGATGCATGCTATGGGTCCAAACGTGGCTGGAGTTATTGGTTCTGCTGTTGCAGCAGGTGTGTTGCTTTCAATTTTTAATTAAAAGAGGAAAATATGAATTCCAAAATTATCCCAAATGGAATAGAAAAACTAGGATTGAAAAATATAGGAAAGGTTTTTTATAACCTTAGTTATGATGAGCTTCAAGCTCATGAAGTCAATCGAAATGAATGTAAGATATCTACAACAGGTACAGCTATTTGTGATACAGGCATATTTACAGGTCGCAGTCCTAAAGATAAGTATTTTGTAGATCAGGCTCCATCAAATAAAGAGATAGCATGGGGGGAGATAAATAAACAAATCTCAAAAGAGTTTTATGACGATTTGCTTAAAATTACCCTAGATCAACTCTCTGGCAAAGATATCTACATAACAGATGTTTTTGCAGGTGCGAGTCTTGATAGTAGAAGAAAAATCCGTTTTATTACAGAAGTGGCATGGCAAGCACATTTTGTCAAAAATATGTTTATAAGACCGACACAAAAAGAGTTAGAAGATTTTGAGCCTGATTTTGTTGTCTACAATGCTTGTAAAGCAACAAATATCCGTTATAAAGAGCAGGGTTTGAATTCTGATGTTTTTGTTGTTTTTAACATCGAAGATAATGTCTCGATAATAGGTGGCACATGGTATGGTGGAGAGATGAAAAAAGGGATTTTTTCTATGATGAACTATTGGTTGCCTCTTGAGGGTAAACTATCCATGCATTGTTCTGCAAATGTTGGCAAAGATGATGACGTTTGTCTCTTTTTTGGATTGTCAGGAACTGGTAAAACAACTCTCTCAACAGATCCAAACCGTGCATTGATTGGCGATGATGAGCATGGCTGGGATGAGCATGGTGTATTTAACTTTGAGGGTGGATGTTACGCAAAAGTAATCAATCTTGACCCTAAAAGTGAACCTGAAATTTTTGGCGCTATTCGCAAAGATGCACTCTTGGAAAATGTAGTTTACGATTCAAGTGGGCTTGTTGATTATAGCGATAGTTCAAAAACAGAGAATACTCGTGTATCATATCCCATAGAACATATAGAGAATTTCAAAAAAGATTTGCAAGCAGGACACCCTAAGAATATTATATTTTTAACTGCAGATGCTTTTGGGATACTCCCTCCTGTGAGTAAGCTTACAAAAGAGCAAGCAATGTACTATTTTATGAGCGGATATACAGCAAAAGTTGCTGGTACTGAGCGGGGTATAACTGAGCCTGTTGCTACTTTTAGTGCATGTTTTGGAGAGGCGTTTTTGCCACTCCATCCAACAAGATATGCAAAGCTTTTAGGTGAGAAGATAGACAAGCACAATGTAAATGTATATCTTGTAAATACAGGCTGGATTGGTGGTCCATATGGGATTGGAAAGCGAATGAGTATCAAAGATACTAGAGCTTGTATAGATGCAATATTAAGTGGGGATATTCTTGAAGCACAATTTGAGACACTTGATGTATTTAATCTCTCTATTCCTACCGCACTAAAAGGTGTAACCACAGGTGTTCTTAACCCACGCAATGCATGGGAAGACAAAGATGCATATGATAATAAGTTAAGAGAATTAGCAAAAATGTTCATAGAAAACTTCCATCGCTATGATAATAACGCTGGAGAGTTTGATTATGCTAGCGCAGGACCTCGTATCTAAATCTGTCCTGCTATATTTGACAAGAAAAGAAGCAATACAAGCAAAAGACCCAATCCAAAGGGTTTTGTATAGTTTTTTCCTGCTACCATAAAGACTAGCAAAAGCGAAACAACAACAAGCGTTACAATGTCAAAAGTGTATTGTGTAGTTTCAATTTGCATCGGTTTTGCAATAGCAGAAACACCTAAAACAACAGCAATATTTGCCATATTTGAGCCGATGATATTGCCTATAGCCATATCGGCTTTGTTTTTTATAGCAGCTACTATACTTACAACTAGCTCAGGCAATGAAGTTCCAAAGCTAATTAGTACAATACCAATAACCCATTGACTAATCCCAAAATTTTTAGCAATACTAGAAGCACTATCAACTGCAAAATGTGCACCCACAAGAACCATCACTATCCCTAGTAGTGCTAGTGGAATTGTGGTAATCCATCGTAGTGGTGTATCTAGTGTTAGTGTTTCATCTTCTAGGTGTTCTTTTGAGTCTTGAATAAGAAAAAGAATATACGCTAACATTAACATCAACAAGATAATTCCATCAAATCTTGAGAATTCATTATCTACAATCATCAATACAAAAAGTGCAACAGGAATAA
>DSAK01000098.1 GCA_011372825.1 Campylobacterota bacterium
AAATACAACATTTAACAACCCATTTGCAAACACATCGGCTACTACAACCAATATCAAGCTTATCTCGGTCGTTCTCACCTCTGGTGGCACAGGGGTTGATTTCATTGACCAAAAGAGTATAGTCCTTAGAGCCTTCAGTGCCAATATAGGGACAGCAAGACCAAGCATAACGGGGGATAACTGATATGAAGCGTGGTTTTTCTATGGTAGAGCTTATATTTGTTATCATCGTTTTAGGGATTGTTGCTAGTATCGGGGCTAGTATCATATCAAAAGCATTTGAGACCCATATCGTCCAAAAAGCTACACATAATGCAGCCATCAAGACAGAACTTGCAGCACTTCAGATATCAAACCGCTTAAGCCACGCTATCCCTTGGACACTTGTAGCAAAAAATCCTACTAATCCTTTTAATGATTTTCAGATAGTCTCACGCCTTACGATTCCAGGAGAGATATATACTATACTTGAGTGGGTAGGAGTTGACAATGATAGCTTCAGTGCACGATCTACACCAGGGTGGAGCGGATTTTGTGATATCGACACTTCAACTCCTGCTGAGTGTACCTCGCCAGGGAGTGATTTTGACTTTACAGATACCGTGATACAAAACCTATCAAGGCGTGGTGCTGATATCACTAACAGTGCAATTTTTTTTAAAACCAGTGATTTCAATAGTACCCTTGCTTACGATCCAGGGTGCATAGGTCTTGTAGCTAGAGGGGGTGGCGCAGATACATCTTGTGCTGTAGGGATAGACTCTTATGCAGGAGAAACGCTCAATTTTAACAATGCTACTCCAAAAATCCGCGCAGAGCATTATGCCCTTAGCTGGAGTGCTTATGCTATCGTCCCAGAAAATTTTAGAGATATAGACGGTGATGGGGTCGCTGATGTGTGGGATTTGATGCTATATTATGATTATAGGCCATGGGAAGGAGAACAATTTAGAAATGGGAGAAATGCCTTGCTTATCAACAATGTCTCAGTCTTCAAGTTTACAGCTAGTGCAAATACAATCCGATTTAAACTTTGTATCCAGCAACCCATAGGAGAGGCTAACCCTATCACACTTTGTAAAGAAAAGGCGGTCATTCGATGAGAAAAGGTTTTTCACTTGTAACAGCTATTTTTGTCATAGTTTTGATGGCAACCTTAGGAGTGCTTGTCCTAAGTACCACAGCAAAAACTACACAAAATACGATTACCCAGTTTCGCCATGAACAAGCTGCCTTACTTGCTAAGAGCTATACAGAGTTTGCTATACTGAGTGTACTTGATTATAACAGAACCCAAAATGGAGATTGCATCCAAACTATCAATGGAAATATAGGAAATATAGATGATGGGAGTGGATATCAAGTCACAGCAAACATCTCTTACATTGGCAATAACTTACCATGCAATAATGTCTTAAATAACAACATAAATACCTACCCAGCTGATTCAGCACCCGCAATTATTGTTGATGTATTTGTACGCTATAAAGACCAAAACACAGTAGCATACGCCAAAAATAATAATATCAATGTAGCGAATCTCCCATTTGTCACCTATCATCGTCGCACACTTCAAAAGATATAGTCCCTATTTATCATCTGTTAAGCAACATAAGATAAAATCATTTTATGGATAGGGACTATCCATAGAGATATCATTTTCCACACAAAGGAATTAGTCATGAATAGAAGTATCGTTGGACGCCATTTTGAACTAACTGAACCTATCAAAGAGTATATTGAGAGTGCTTTGGGGAGTATCGAAAAATATGGGCTTGATATCATCTCAGCAACCACACTCATATCTAGTGATGAAAAACACGGCAAAAAAGGTTTTTCGGTTGAATTTATCATAAATCTCAAAGATAAAAATACAGTAGTCATATCCCAAAAAGACAAAGATGTGTATGCTGCTATTGACTTAGCTATAGAGAGAGTCAAAAAAACACTCAGGCGACATGCTGATAAAATCAAAAGTCACAAGATAAACTCTTTTAGAGATTTGGGTGAAGAAGCAGAAGCAGTAGGAGAATTCGTAGGTGGCATAACTGATGACCCTGAGATAGTCCCTATGGATTTGGCACTACACAAGCCTCTTGATTTTGATGAAGCTATAGCAATGCTCAAAGAGGAGAAAAAAAGACAATTTATCGTCTTCAATGATACAGACGGCAATTTACGCGTGATGTATAAACGAGCAGATGGCAAATTTGGTCTCTACTAAACACATTGTAGTAGCTTGATATATCAAGCTACTACACTACTTCTAAACCTTTTATGATATAATCCCCCTTTAATACATAGAGGATTTCAATGAAAAAAGTAGCCATACTAGGTCGCCCAAATGTCGGCAAAAGCTCCCTCTTTAACCGCTTAGCTAGACAAAGAGATGCGATAACTTCTGATATAGCTGGTACTACACGAGATATCAAAAAACGGATAGTTACCATATCTGAAAATAGAGAATTTGAAGTAATCGACACTGGTGGTATAGATGAGAGTAGTGAACTTTTTAGCAAAGTAGCCGAACTTGCTATGAAAGTAGCTAGTGAAGCTGATGTGATACTCTATATGGTTGATGGCAAAATGCTCCCCGATGATGAAGACAAAAAACTTTTCTACAGACTACAAAAACTCAACAAACCCATAGCACTTATCATAAATAAGATAGACAATGACAAAGAAGAGGAGTTGAGATTTTGGGAATTTTCCTCATTTGGTGCAAAAGATATGTTTGGTATATCTGTGAGCCATAACCGCAAATTTAACCCATTTTATCATTGGCTAGAACAATACATACCCTCACCATTGGAGACTGAGACACTAGCACTAGAAGAAGAGCCTGACCCACTTTTTGATGAGCCAATTAATCAACTAGAGCTACAAGAAGATGACGAAATAAAAGTAGCTATCATAGGGAGAGTCAATACTGGCAAAAGCTCACTTCTAAATACATTGCTCAAAAAAGAGCGAAGTGTAGTGAGTGATGTAGCAGGGACGACAATTGATCCAGTTGATGAGACAATTTACTACAATGACCGCAGAATCACTTTTGTTGACACTGCTGGGATTAGACGCAGAAGCAAGATACTAGGGATTGAGAAATTTGCGTTAGGAAGAACAACAGAAGTACTCAACAAAGCAAATATTGTACTCCTAGTCATTGACTCCACAGCAGGAGTAAGTGAACTTGATGAGAGGGTGGCTGGACTTATAGAAAAACACAAACTTGCATGTTTGATAGTGTTAAATAAATGGGATATCAGAGATGACAAAACTTATGAAGAGGCAGTTGCTGATGTAAGGTATAAGCTCAAATTTTTACATTACGCTTCTCTCATTACAGTTTCAGCGAAAACAGGACTCAGAGTACACAAAATACTTGATGAAATTGTTGCGATTTATGATAGATACTCCATGAGGATTCCAACAGCAAAACTCAACGATACTATCAAAGAGGCTATCAGTCGCCACCAAGTACCTTCTCACCATGGTGCAGTAGTGAGAATCAAGTTTGCCACACAGTTTGATACCAAACCCCCACGAATCGCCCTTGTGTCAAACCGTCCTGAGTTTATCCATTTTAGCTATAAGCGTTATCTAGCTAACTTCATAAGAGAGAGGTTTGATCTAGAAGGTGTCCCATTGGACATAGTAGCTAGAAATAGAGGCGAAAGAGATAATGAAGATTAGAAAGGTTTTTTTATGCGTATATTAACAGGTATTCAAGCAAGTGGCAAATTGCACATCGGGAACTATTTTGGCGCCATGAAACAGATGATACAGCTCCAAGAGGAGCATGAACTTTATACATTTATCGCCAATTACCACTCACTAACAAGCTCAAATGATAGTGCCCTATTGCGACAATATACATATGATGCAGCTATCGACTATCTCTCATTGGGGCTTGATCCAACAAAAGCTACCTTTTGGGTGCAAAGTGATGTCCCTGAAGTGCTTGAATTGTACTGGATACTCTCCAAATATACCCCCATGGGACTGCTAGAACGCGCCCATAGCTACAAAGACAAAGTCGCCAAAAATATACCCGCATCACATGCACTCTTCTCATATCCTGTGTTGATGGCTGCTGATATCTTGCTCCTTGATTCGCAAAAGGTGCCTGTTGGTAAAGACCAAATCCAACATATAGAAATCACCCGTGATATAGCAACAAAATTCAACAACGAATATGGTGAGATATTTACCCTCCCTGAGTATATAGTCGAAGATGATATAGCTACCATAGTAGGTATAGATGGGGCAAAAATGAGCAAAAGCTATGGCAATACGATAGATATTTTTATGGAAGAAAAAACATTACAAAAACGGTGCAATAAGATAATAACCTCATCAACCCCATTAGGTGAGCCTCTTGATTTTGCCACTTGTAATGTCTATGCGATAGCATCTTTGTTTTTAGATAAAGCGGGCAAAAAAGAGTTACAAGCAAGATACAAAAGTGGACTTGAGGGGTATGGACATTTTAAAAAATACCTCAAAGAGCTTATCTGGAATGAGTTTGAAAGTGCCAGAGAAAAAAGAGAATACTATCTAAACGCTCCCGATAGAGTCGAAGAGATACTCCAAGATGGAGCCGCAAAAGTGAGAGTAAAAGCCAAAGCAAAACTTGCGATGTTAAAAGATGCTGTAGGGTTAAGATAGATATGCCCCAAGAGCTACTTATAGCTGAGATTATAGGGATTGTAGCTTTTGCACTAAGTGGACTGTTTGTCGCAACAAGACAAAAACTCGATCTACTTGGTATTTTTATCATCTCTTTTTTAACTGCACTTGGTGGAGGTGTGACGCGTGATATCATCATACAAAAAACACCCTATAGTTTTAGCCACTTTCTCCCTGTTGGACTTGTGCTTGGTGTTGTTGTAATTGGGCTGGCGCTACGACTGCACCAAAAAAGCACCATCGAAAGCCACTTTTTGTTTATCATTAGCGATACCCTAGGACTTGTATCATTTGCCATCACTGGTGCATTGCTTGGTATTGCAAACGACTTTCATATCATAGGCGTCCTATTACTATCACTTGTCACCGCTGTTGGCGGTGGAGTCCTAAGAGATATGCTACTCAATGAAGTACCACTAATACTAAAGAGCGATTTTTATGGTAGTGTGGCACTACTAGTAGCTACTATCTTGTACCTCCTTCACCTCATAGAAGCGGTTAATACCATCACAATATTTGCTGTTTTTGGATGTGGCATAGCTCTAAGGCTTATCGCCCATTATAAGAAATGGCACTTACCAAAACTCTAAATAGATATTTCTAGTGATACAAAATCTACAACTCTTTGGCTAGATAATCAACTGCTAGATTGAATGCCATATAATAATCAATATTTTCAAAGCTAACAAAATTTACTAAGAATCATCGCATTTTTACAATTTTCAACAACTAAACTAAGATAAACTTATATACTTTACCTCTTTTTTGTGACCCAATATGATATCAACCATCTTTTGATTAATATCGCCTGTGGCATAAATCTCTAAGTTATTGTTACTATTTTGACCCATTTTAATACCAGAAAGCTCTTTTACCCTTTTGGTAATTGGCATTGATGTCTCTATGAGATTAACTTCTCGCCCCATCACCTCTTTTATCACCTTTGCGACAAGTGGATAATGTGTACAACCAAGAACTATCGTATCAACACCAGCTTCTTTCATCCAAGAGAGCCATCCATGAAGCATTGAGATAGTTTTTGGGCTATCTAGTGTGCCTGATTCTATCTGTTGAACTAGTCCAGGGCATGCTTGTTCGAAAACTTCTACATCATACTCTTGGGCCAATTGATTGCGTAGATTGATATATTTTGCCCCATTGAGAGTAGCTGGGGTAGCTAAGATACCAACTTTTTTTGCAACACTTTGAGAGATAGCTGGCTTGAGCCCTGGTTCTGTTCCTACTATAAGCAAATTTGAATATCTATGGCGTAAATGCTCAATCGCTGCACTTGTAGCTGTATTGCACGCAACCACAAGTACTTCCATAGCATATGTATCTATAAGATAATCGGTGATTTTGATGCTAAAGTCTATGATTTGTTTTAGTGATTTTTCACCATAAGGGGCATTTTTGGTATCTGCTATATAAACGATATCCGCATCTTCTAGGTTTTGTAGCATAGTTTTTACTATTGTAAGTCCGCCTAACCCCGAATCAAAAACGCCAATATTCACTATAAACCTCTCTTCTTGGATTCAAAGCAAAGCTTCTTATCCGATTTATCTCACTCAAGCTTCACTTTTTTCTCAGACAAAAAATCCTCTCTATCATCTACCATCATTCATGATAGACAAAAATTCATCATTATTTTTTGTTTTGAGCATTTTAGAAAACAAAAACTTCAACCCCTCAACCTCTTCCATATTTTGCATCGCATTTCTGATAGCCCAAACTTTTTGGAGAGTATCAGGAGTCATGAGCAGCTCCTCTTTTCTGGTTCCAGATTTGACCACATCAATAGCTGGATAGATTCTCCTATCAGAGACATATCTACTCAAGATCACTTCAGAGTTTCCAGTCCCCTTGAACTCTTCAAAGATCACCTCATCCATACGGCTCCCCGTCTC